>JBBATT010000186.1:0-5097 GCA_040398605.1 Chakrabartia sp. | reverse complement strand
CGCTGCCCATTACGATCTTTCAGGTGGCGATGTTCGGCCTGTCTTCGGCAGCAGCAGGGGCGCCGGAGAGTCGTCTGGCGCGGATGGCAGAAATCTTCCCCTTCAGTTCCCCCTTTGCAATGGCCGCGCGCGCCGCGAACGAACCGGAGATCTGGCCGCATGTTATCGCCCTTGGCTGGCAGGCACTATGGGTGGCCATCACCATCTGGATCACGGCCGGGCTGTTCCGGCGCGGGGTTCTGAAATCCGGGCCCGGGCTATTGACCGTCCTGCGCCGGAAGCGCTGACCTGCGCCCCGCCGCTCAGTTCATCGCACACGCCCGCTGTCTGCCGCAGCCTGGCCGCGAATCCCATTGACACTCATGTAAATAGTGGCAAACTGAAACTGGATTAAAAATAATCAGGAGTGGACTGGCATGGCGACCGTGCTGAAGGACGAAGCAGGAGAAGCAAACCCTTGGGACGTGTCCCGCGCGGAGCTTTTTGCCAATGATGTTTGGCAGGAGCCGATGCGGCAGATGCGCGAAACCGCACCCATCCATTATTGCCCGGAGTCCAAGTTCGGCCCCTATTGGTCCGTCACGACCTATAAGCCAATCATGCATATTGAGGCGCTGCCCAAAGTCTTTTCCTCCAGCTGGGAATATGGCGGCATCACCGTTGCTGGTGACGGCATTGACCATCTGCAGGAAGGCGATGTGCCGATGCCGATGTTCATCGCCATGGACCCGCCGCAGCACACAGCCCAGCGCCGCACCGTCGCACCGGCCTTTGGCCCCGCCGAAGTGGAACGCATGCGTGCCGAAACCGTGGCCCGCACCGCCGCTGTGCTCGACAGTCTGCCGCTCAACACGCCGTTTGATTGGGTGGAAAAGCTGTCCATCGAACTGACGACACAGATGCTCGCCATCCTGTTCGACTTCCCGTTTGAAGAACGCCACAAGCTCACTCGTTGGTCGGACGTGCTTGGCGATATCGAAAGCTTCGGGACGCTGGAGGAGCGCCAGCACCGCTTGGCGACCGCCTTTGAAATGGGCGCGTCCTTCAAGGAGCTGTGGGACAAAAAGGCCCAGAACCCCGGCAAGCACGACCTCATCTCGATCATGCTCCAGTCGGACGCGATGAAGCATATGAGCCATCAGGAATTCATGGGGAACCTTATCCTCCTGATCGTCGGCGGCAATGACACGACCCGCAACTCGATGACGGCCTTTGCTTATGGCCTCGATAAATTCCCTGAAGAGCGGGCCAAGCTTGAGCAAAATCATGACCATGAACTCGCCGTCAACGCGATGCATGAATTGATCCGCTGGCAGACCCCGCTTGCGCATATGCGCCGCACCGCGACCGAAGACACAGAGCTGTTCGGCCACCAGATCAAGAAGCGCGATAAGCTGGCACTCTGGTATTGCTCGGCAAACCGCGATGAGAGCGTCTTCCCCGATGGAGACAAGATCATCGTCGACCGGGAAAATGCCCGCCGTCACCTCGCCTTCGGCTACGGCATCCACCGTCGCGTGGGCGCCCGTGTCGCCGAATTGCAGCTGACGACGCTGATCTCCGAAATGCAGAAGCGCCGCCTGCGCGTGAACGTATTGGAAGAGCCCGTCCGCGTTCCGGCCAGCTTCGTGCATGGCTATAAGTCGATGCAGGTCGAACTGACCAAATATTAATCTTCATTTTGGCATTATTTTTGAGGGCCCGTTTGCACTGGCAAGCGGGCCTTCCTATGTCTGCGGCATGAACATGATCGAAGACGTCTGGCGGACGCGATACTGCCACCCAACGCAATGGGATCAGGCGTTTGCGCCGCTCACCTTGCCCGACATGTTTTTGGACTCTGCACAGCGACATCCCGATGCGCCCTTTCTCGACTTTATGGGCCGCCGGTACAATTATGCGGATGTCGCCAAGGCGGTGCGTCAGGCCGCCGCCGGATTTGAAGCGCTGGGCATCAAGCCTGGGGACCGGGTGGGGCTGTTTCTGCCCAACGTCCCCCATTATGTCGCCGCCTATTATGGCGCGCTGCTGGCCGGCGCCATCATCGTCAATTTCTCCCCGCTTTACACAGTCGATGAACTGGCAGCGCAAGCCCGAGATTCCGGTACGCGGTTGATCGTGACCCTTTCGGCTGCGGCCTTGCTGCCGACCGCGATGAAGGTGCTGGAGACAGGCGCCGTTGAACGGCTGGTGGTGGGGTCAGTCGCAGGTGTCTTGCCGCCTGTGAAGTCGCTCGCCTTCCGTCTGTTCAAACGGCGCGAGACGGCCCCACTCCCGCGCGACGCCCGTGTCACGCGCTTCTCACAACTGCTGGCCAATGACGGGGCTTGTTCGGCCACCCCGCCCAAGCCCGATGATGTGGCGCTGATCCAATATACCGGCGGCACAACCGGAATCCCCAAGGGCGCAATGCTGACCCATCAGAACCTCACCGCCAATGCCCGGCAGGTCCATGCAATTGACCCCGGCACCGCCGATGGCGACCGCATCGTCGGCGTGCTTCCCTTTTTCCACGTCTTTGCAAATACCTGCGTGCTCAACCGGACGGTTTTCGCAGGCGGGCTGATCGCCATGTTGCCGCGCTTTGACGCCAAAGCGACGCTGCAGACCATTGCCCGTGTGAAGGCCACCGCCCTGCCCGGCGTGCCGACCATGTATCAGGCGCTGCTCGACCATCCCGAAACGGCGCGCACCGACTTTTCCAGCCTGCACGTCTGCATCTCCGGCGGCGCCCCTTTGCCCGCCGAAGTGGAAAAGCGGTTTGAACAGGTGACCAAGGCGCGGCTCATCGAAGGCTATGGCCTGACCGAGAGCGCCGGCGTCGTTTCGACCAACCCCTATGAAGGCGAAGGACGCCCCGGCACCATCGGCCAGCCTTTGCCCGGCACGCGTGTGCGCCTGCTCGACCGTGAGGACCCGACCAAGCCTGCGCCCGACGGCGAACCGGGTGAGCTCGCCTTTACTGGCCCGCAGATGATGAAGGGCTATTGGAACCATCCCGAGGTGGATGCTGATATTTTTGCAGGCGAATGGTTGCGCACCGGCGATGTCGCGCGGATCGACGCGGATGGCTATATCCGCATCGTTGACCGGCTGAAGGACATGATTGCCGTCGGTGGCTTCAAAGTGTTCCCAAGCGTCATCGAAACCCAACTTTACAAGCATCCCGCGGTCAAAGAGGCGATCGTCATTGGCATTCCCGACCGGTATTCGGGCGAGAAACCAAAGGCCTTTGTGACGCTGCAACCGGATGCCGAAGACACAGGGCCTGCGATCTTGGCCTGGCTCAACCCCCTGCTCGGCAAGCACGAACGCGTCATTGCCGTCGAGGTGCGGGACAGCCTGCCCAAGACGCTGGTGGGCAAGCTGAGCCGCAAGGAACTGGTCGCGGAGGAAAAGGCAAAGACGGCGGCGGATTCATCCCCAATGCAGACCAAATAGCAGGTCCTTTTCCCTTGGGTTTTGGCGGGCGGTTCCGTATAGAATTGCTATGACAGAAGATACCGCAAACACCCCGAACACATCCGCTTATGGCGCTGATTCCATTAAGGTCCTCAAAGGACTGGACGCAGTCCGCAAGCGGCCGGGCATGTACATTGGCGATACCGACGATGGATCGGGTCTCCACCACATGGTGTTCGAGGTTTCGGACAACGCGATTGACGAAGCGCTTGCGGGTCATTGCGACAAAATCATCATCCAGCTGAACCCCGATGGGTCCGTTTCGGTTGAGGACAATGGCCGCGGCATCCCGACCGGCATTCACTCTGAAGAAGGCGTGTCGGCCGCTGAAGTCATCATGACGCAGCTCCACGCGGGCGGGAAGTTTGAGAACACGTCCGACGATAACGCCTATAAGGTGTCGGGCGGTCTGCACGGCGTTGGCGTCTCGGTTGTGAACGCACTGTCGATCACGCTTGATCTCACCATCTGGCGTGACGGTGAAGAGCATTACATGCAGTTCAGCCATGGCGATGCCGTGGCGCCGCTCAAGGTCGTCGGGCCGGCCAATGGCAAGAAGGGCACACGTGTCACCTTCCTGCCGAGCCCGGAAACCTTCAAGATCACCGAATTTGATTTTGAAAAGCTCGAGCACCGTTTCCGCGAACTCGCCTTCCTCAATTCGGGCGTCCGCCTGTTCCTGATCGACGCACGCCATGCGGAAAAGAAGGAAGTCGAACTCTATTACGAAGGCGGCATCGCAGCCTTTGTGAAATATCTCGACCGCGCAAAGACGCCGCTCTTTCCAGACCCCATTGCCGTTTCGGGCCAACGCGATGGCGTTGGCATTGAAGTCGCGCTGGAGTGGAATGACAGCTATTATGAAAACGTCCTGTGCTTCACCAACAACATCCCGCAGCGCGATGGCGGCACGCATCTGGCCGCCTTCCGCGCCGCGCTGACCCGCACGCTCAACAACTATGCTGAAAAGTCGGGCCTCCTGAAAAAGGAGAAGGTGACACTGACCGGCGAAGACATGCGCGAAGGCCTCACCGCCATCGTCTCGGTCAAGCTGCCTGATCCCAAATTCTCGAGCCAGACCAAGGACAAGCTCGTCTCGTCCGAAGTCCGTCAGCCGCTCGAAAGCCTGATGGCCGACAAGATGGCGGAATGGCTGGAGGAAAATCCAGCCAATGCGAAATCGGTGGTTCAGAAGATCATCGACGCCGCCGCCGCCCGCGAAGCCGCCAAGCGGGCACGCGAACTGACACGACGCAAGGGCGTGATGGACATCGCGTCGCTGCCCGGCAAACTCGCCGACTGTCAGGAACGTGACCCCGCCAAGTCTGAACTCTTCCTTGTCGAAGGGGACTCCGCCGGTGGCTCTGCCAAACAGGGACGCAACCGTCAAAATCAGGCGATCTTGCCGCTCAAAGGTAAGATCCTGAACGTCGAGCGCGCGCGGTTCGACAAGATGTTGGCGTCGAAGGAAGTCGGCACGCTCATCCAGGCGATGGGCACCGGCATTGGCCGCGATGATTTCAACATCGAAAAGCTGCGTTACCATAAGATCGTCATCATGACGGACGCCGACGTGGATGGCGCGCACATCCGCACGCTGCTGCTCACCTTCTTCTACCGCCAGATGCCGGAAAT
>JBBATT010000185.1:0-5102 GCA_040398605.1 Chakrabartia sp. | reverse complement strand
AGGCCGTTGGGTAACGACATCAATCCGCTGTCTGTGTTGCTGACCAGGCCTAGGTTAAACCCACCGTCGTTAAATTCTATTGCGGCGACGCTGGCGCTCGTTCCTTGGGATCGAAATATCTCAGTAAGAGAAGATTTGTTGGCGTTCTATCATCCGGTCACTCTGAGGCAGCTTACAGTTCTCAAGGAATGGTTAGAAGAAAATGCGCCTCTGAATGAACTGAATCCAGACCCAGTCATAGATTGGATTAGAATGGTAGCAATCAATCGATTGACAGGCCATTCACCTGGCTTTTTTTCCGTTTCCACTTTGCCGCCTAATCAGGCGGTCAGTGTTGATTCGCAGTTGAAGATTAATGCTAAAAGAGACCAATCTCCGCCTCCACGGGATATCGTAAAAATCATCTTGAAGAAATCGCGCACGCTGCTTTCTAATGGATCGATGTCCCCGCACCCGGCAGGGTGTCTTTCTTCTGCGCCTGCTTCCGGTTCACGCTCGATACCGACAGGTAGCGCGGCGCTGGTGGTTACTTCGCCGCCGTTTTTGGACGTTGTTCAGTATGCAGATGACAACTGGCTTCGGTGCTGGTTCGCCGGTATTGATGCCAAAAGCATTGAAATTGGTATGCACAAAACTGAAATCGCTTGGTCTGAGATGGTTCGAGCTGTTTTGACTGAACAAGCTAGGATCGTTCGTCCCGGTGGTCACGTAGCGTTTGAGGTTGGTGAAGTTCGCAATGGCAAAGTGCTGTTGGAAAGGTTGGTTTGGGCCGCTGCGGAGGGGCTGCCATTTGAACGTTTAGGCGTGATGGTCAATCAACAAGAATTCACGAAAACCGCAAATTGCTGGGGAGTGGGAAACAACGCTAAGGGAACAAATACGAATCGGATTGTTCTCCTTAGGAAATTACATGACGGACTTAGAGATTGAGGATTTGCTTCGCGGGGCCATAGAGGCTTACCGATTGCTACCAAAGGATTTGCCAGTTGGCATGGTAATTGAAGCCATGACGGGATGTCGTGTCCTTCCCGTTGACGTCGTCGGCGCAGATAGTGAATTATTGGCCAACTTAAACTTGGCAGCCAAACGTCTCATGGTGCTCTCACACGCAACTCCGATTAAAACGGGACGCGTGAACGAACTTGGAAACAATATTGAAGAGCCGCTTTTGAATGCGTGCATTCACGTTGGCCTCGATGCAAGCTGGCCGAAGAGAAGAGACGGCAGCGGCGCTCGCACAGGATATCCCGATATCGCAATTTCCACAGGTGGTCGAAAGAGTTTCCTTGAGGCGAAGGTAATTGCCGCTGAAAGTGAAGGGTCGTCTTTTCGGTCATTTTACCTGTCTCCCTCTGAAAATCCTAAGGTATTCGAAGATGCTCGGCATTTGCTTATAGCATTTACTCATGAGAGGGTTGGCGATAGTCGTGAGGGTGACCAACAGTATAAGCTAACGAGTTATAAAATAGTTGACTTATCTTTAGTGTGCGAAAAAATTAAATTTGAATACCAATCTAGCAACAAAGATATGTATTTGGGCGACGCGGTTCTAGGTCAGGGGTAAATGCTAACGCCATTAGCTCCCTCCCCCCTCTGGCGCCCCTTCTTCTTCACCGCCGCCGCCTACAACCTCGTCATCGGTGGCGCGGGCCTCGCCACCACGTCTGCCCCCGTCAATGACCGGATCGTGGGGCTGCTCGTGGCGTGCTTCGGGATTGTTTATGCGCTGGTCGGGCGCGATGCGGCGCGCTTTGGGCCAGTGTTGCGGGTCACTGCCAACCTTGACAATGCCTGTCGTGTGTCGTATATAAGCGACAATGTATCGCGTTGAGCGGACCGATATCTTTGAGCAATGGCTCGATGCGCTGCGGGATCAGAAGGCGCAGCTGCGGATTGCCATGCGGATCCGGCGGTTTGAATCTGGTCTGCTTGGGGACTGGAAGGCGC
Source organism: Chakrabartia sp. (assembly GCA_040398605.1). Classification (GTDB taxonomy): domain Bacteria; phylum Pseudomonadota; class Alphaproteobacteria; order Sphingomonadales; family Sphingomonadaceae; genus Aquisediminimonas. The sequence goes on along the minus strand of JBBATT010000185.1, from coordinate 3,155 downwards.
TTGGCGATGGCGTGAGTGAGCTGCGCATCGACCACGGGCCGGGCTATCGGCTCTATTACACGATGCGGGAGAATGTGATCGTCATCCTGCTGTGCGGCAGTGCAAAGCGGGATCAGGACAAGGCAATTCGGCTGGCCAAGGCGATGGCCAAGGAGGTTTAAGATGGCAAAGCTGATGACCGCCCCTTTTGACGCGGCGAAGTATATCCGCACGCCGGAATCGGTGATCGACATGCTCAATGATGCGCTGGAAAGCGGGCATCAGCCCTATATCACGGCGGTGTTGCGCGATGTCGCCCGCTCGGAAGGGATGACAAGACTGGCGGAGAAGACCGGCGTGAACCGTCAGGCGCTGTACACCGCCCTTTCGGAGAACGGGAACCCGACGCTCGAAACGCTGCTCAAGGTGATGACCGCCCTCGGCATTCGCCTGAAGTGTGAGGCGATCGGGCTGGAGCAGGCGGCGTGAGTGCCACTCAACCATCCCCCCTCTGGCGCACCTTCTTCTTCACCGCCGCCGCCTACAATTTCGTGATCGGCGGCGCGGGGCTCGCCAATGCGGCTGCCCCCGTCAATGACCGGATCGTGGGGCTGCTCGTGGCGTGCTTCGGCATTGTCTATGCGCTGGTCGGGCGGGATGCGGTGCGCTTTGGGCCGGTGTTGTGGGCGGGTATCGTGGGGAAGCTTGGCATCGTTGCGTTGCTGATGCCGGCGGTGCTCGCGGGCACGGCGCCTGCGGGGACGGGCGTCATCCTTGCCGGAGACGCGCTGTTCACGCTCGGCTTTCTGGTGTTTCTGTTGCGGGCACGGGGATGACGGGCGACGGTACGCGCCGCCCGTCATCCGCGCTTACCACATCGTGCCCGGCTCCGCTTTCTGCTCGTGCAGGTCGCTGCCGATCACGCGATCCCAGAACCGACCGCCGACATATTGTTCCGCGTCATAGGTCTTCACGAGATAGTCCTTGAGCGCGCCGTCCAGCTTCTTGTTCTCCATCATGAAGGTCCACAGCCTGAGGCCGCCCCTTAGATCCTCTGCCAAGACGCTCTTCACGAAATAATGGGGGATGGGCACGTTGATGCCATAGGGGTCGGCCGCCTCGCGGATCGTCTTGACCGGCAGGTTGAAGTCAAAGACCGGGCAGGTCAGCACATAGGTTTCGAGAATGTCGTTCCGGCTGTCGAGCTCTCGCACGGCACCCTCAAGCCGCGACCAGATGCCGCGATTAAAGTCCGGATGCTGCGGGGACATGTTGGAGAGCAGGAAAGTCTCGCTGTTCTGGATCAGGCCGAGATCGTGGTTGGCACTCGCGACAAGGTGGCCGCGGTCATATCCACTGCCCCGAAAGCTGCCGAGACCCGCCCGGAAGCGCTTTGGCACGCGGAGGTCGGCACGGAAATTGTCGAGTCGTTCTACTTCCGGCAAGTCCGTCACAAGTTCGCGCTGCCGGTTGATGAGTTCCACTACCCATTTGGCCTGACGGAAATACCAGGAATAACCGATTGTAAAATAACGACCAGTCATGATCTGGTCGCAGACGGGCGCACCATAGCGAAATTCCCGTTGCATCTGGAATGGATCGTTGATCATCACTCTTCCCCTTGCTTGTGGCACGCATAGTTTAGCGGGTGACCGGCGACGTCCCTGTGACTTGCATCACGGAAGGATAAAGGAGGGAGGCGGCCTTGCGGGGCGGGCTTTCGCTTTCGCGCCTTCCTCTGTATTCAAGAAGCGGCCGCCGCTTCTGTCTGGCATCGGCAATAGGACCCTTCATGACCACGCGGACGCTGATCTTCATCTACAATGCCAATGGCGGCCTGTTCAGTGCGATGGTTGATGCCGCGCATAAGCTCGTCTCGCCTGCGACCTACCCCTGTTCGCTCTGTGCGATCACCTATGGCGCGGTGAGTATGCGGGGGGAGTGGAAGGCCTATCTCAAGCGCCTGGGCCATGAGACGCGCTTTTACCACCGGGATGACTTTGCGCGTGATTGGCCGGGGGAGGCGGTGACGCTTCCGGCCATCCTTGAACAGACCTCTGCGGGCACGCTGTCCACGGTGATGTCGAAGGAGGATCTGGACACGGTGCAGTCCGTCGCGCAGCTGGTCTCCATGCTGGAGGACCGGCTGAGAGGCTGATCCCGTCGCGCGGGTAGCGGCCCGCTAAGCCGCCTGCCTAAGCCGCCCTTTGGGCCGCCGCGCCGCCAATCGCCTCTTCAATCCACTGCCGCGCTTCGGGGAAGGTGCGTTCCACCTCGGGCAGATCATTGACGCAGAGGAACTTGATCGCCTGCCGCGCGGCGGTGCCGAGATAGCGGTGGACATCGGCGGCCGACCATTGGTCTAGCTCCCCCACCGCAACGTGAAGGTAATCGCGCGTGTCGAGGATCGTCGCGCGGCCATCGGCAAGGCAGGCGTGGTTGTGCAGGCTTTGCGGCAGGAACTGCGCGGTGCAGCGGAAGCGATAGCCCGCATTGTGCGCAAAGGGGTCGGCAAAGGTCTCAAACAGATCGGCCATGACCGAGCGTTGCATCGGGTGGACGACATGCGCGCTTTCAAACACATGGTCCGCGCTATAGCCGATCATCGCGGCGGCATTGATTTGGTTATAATGGTTGAGCAGGCTCGCCTCGTCGCGGCTGGTGTCGCAGGTGGCGAGCGCGGTGTGGTCGACCCATTGGCCGCGCAAGACTGGCCCGTCTGCGGAGAAGAAGTCGGAACGGGTGACAGGCGCTGTCAGGAACACATCATCATTGAAATAGAGGAAGTGTTCGGCAAGCCCCGGAATGCGCCACAGCATCGTTTCAATCGACAGCGAGTTGAAGGTGGGCAGCGCCTCTTCATGGCCGCCAAAGATCTCGCGGTGGTCGACGATGCTGATCTTCGCGTCCTCCTCGGCCGACATTGGGGCGAGCACGGGCTGCTGATCGTCCGTCACAATACAGATGCGCCTCACCCAGGGCGCGTTGTGCGCGATGGAGCGGACGCAGTAATTCAGCTCATCACTGCACAGCCAGCGGTGCGGATTGGTGCCATTGTCATGCAGCGGCGCCTTCGCCTCGGCCTGAGAAAGGTGATGATCCCGCTTGAGCCGATGCGCCGGGTCTGCCCCGTCGACCCATGTAATTACTGCATCAACTTCAAACATTTACGGCGC
>JBBATT010000184.1:0-5163 GCA_040398605.1 Chakrabartia sp. | reverse complement strand
ACGATAAACTTGATTGATATGGACGCCCACGCGTGCGGCCACAGCGTGGACTGTCAGACCTTCAAAGCCTGATTCCCGCACGATCTCAACCGCTGCATTCAGGATCAGCTTGCGCCACAATTCGCTGTCCAGATGTTTAGTCCCCATGGTAAGTGCCCCCGCGCATGACGGCCACAGCCTCGTCAGGATGCGTCACGAACCCTGCGCGCCCGCCCCACTGACGGACCCACACGATAGCGGCAAGCTGCGCGCGTTCACGGTCGGTGCCGGTGTAACGCCAGCCGGGCGGCTTGCATTCCCACATGCAGAAGATGCCGCCCGGTCCGATACCCACCAGATCACCCGTTTTGAAAACCTCGTTGATCTTCGCCGAGGTGTTGCCGAGCCCATAGCGGACATAACGGGTCGTGCCGTCATCATTCAATTCGCGCGCCACGCCACTGTTGTTCCGCAGCGCCATGCCGCCGGCCGCCTCGATAGCGAGAACCGATAGGTTTTGAACGTCCTGTTCAGTTTTCATCCGGTGACACTCCGTTGAACGGTTCGAAAACAATTCTTGCACGATATCCAAGCACATGTGCGTATCTGTTGGATATTTTTAGGCATCCTTTGAGTATTGAGCCTAGTTGCGCTTCCGATAAATTATGTTTTCTTGCCCATGCCCTCATTGACGGTTCTTTAGCAACAGATTGCTTAAGTAATTCAAGCATTTCTTCTTGCGATAAGTTATGCATTGGTTTTCTCATACATATATCTGCGACGATAACCTAACGCGCAAGCAATGGTCGGTGACATTTTCAAATGTCCTGTCAGTATTGACGATACCGTTGACACATGAACATTATGTTTTTTTGACCATTTTGTTACACTTCCATCGGCTTTGACTTCCTGACGCAGTATTTCTAAAATCTCATATTCAGTTTTCATCGGTTTATGTCCTTCCATAGTTTTTCGGTTAGTTCTGCTGCCGGCCGCACCGATAGCGTTTGTGCGGTCGCGACATCGATACCGAACCGATGCCAGAACAGCCGATAAGCGCTGGCTGCCTCGAGCCCGATGCGTTGCACCTGTGTCGACATCCACCAGTTAATCGCGTCCGTAAGCTGGTTGAGCGCGACACCGCGTTCGTTCCATCCGCGTTCGACGTATGCCGCCACCTTTCCCCGTGGCGCGGCGCCGCGCAGGCGTTCGGCTTCACGCGTCAGCCGCTCGAGCAGATCGGGGGAATATTCGGTTAGGTCCCCATGGACTTCCTCGGGTCGCGACGCGCCACGCGGCACCGCCGGAACATCACGATGACCGCAGTGCGGGCAGACGACTTGCCACAACGGCCGGTGCCGGAAACACTTCGTGCAGGCGGTCAGCGCGTCTTCATCGTTCTCGGTCTGCTTGCGTTTCTCGGGCACATCCAGCGACCACACCCGGTCACGGTCGGGCATGCCGTGCCTGATGACGTTGCCCACCATGTCAATGTAGATGCCGTGCGTTTTGCCCGGGTAGGTGCGCAGGACGCGGCCGAACACCTGAAGATACCGTACCAGCGAGGCGGTCGGCCTGCCGTCAAGCACGACTTCGACGCGGGGAACGTCCACACCCTCACCGAGCAGATCGACGTTGAAAATCAGCCGGATGTCACCATTGCGCAGCGCGTCCATGGTGCGCACCCGCACCCGGTCGTCGGTTTCGCGCGATGACATCCACGCGCAGGGGATGCCGGCGCCCTGGAAGCGCGCGGCGAATTCTTTGGCTTGCTCGACATCGACCGCGAACCCGATGCCGATCTTACCCGGCGCCAGCTTCAGATAGTGCTCGAGCATATCGCCGACAATCTGCGATTTATGCGCCCGGGCGGACAGTTCGGCCTTGCTGTAATCGCCGCTGTCGCCGATCAGCGCGTCGGCCATGTCGATGGATGGTTTCGGCCCATAGATTTTGAATGGGCACAGATAGCCGAGGTCGAGCAATTCACGGGGCGTCGGACCGAGCACAAGTTCATCGTAAATGCCGGTCAGACCTGGCCCAAGGCGCAGCGATTTCCGGTCTGGCCGCATGGCTGTGGCCGTCCAGCCGATACGCAGCGCGCGCGGAAACAGGTTTAGCGCCCGACCCCATTTGTTGGCGAGCAACGCATGATGGCCTTCGTCAATCTGTGCGCCGACAACTTGTTTCGGCCAGTTGCCGAGTTCATCGGTGCGTGAAAGAAGCGTATCGACTGACGCCACCGTTACCGGCGATGACGCATAAACGAATGATCGACCGTAAGTTTCGATATGTTTTTCGATGATGAAATTACAAACGGCTGATGGTGCTAAAATTCGATGTTCGATCCCATCACGCGCAAGCGCCATCGAAATTTGAAACGTTAGCTCCAAACGATGGGCGATTTGAACGTTTGGACCGTTAAATTTCTTCGACCAATGGGAAATCATAATCGTTTTACCGCCACCTGTCGGAGTAGTGGCTAAAATTGATCGTTTTCCGCGTGCTATCGCATCATCAATTTTTCCATCAGTTTTTTGTTGATGTTCACGAAGCATCGGTGTATCTCAGTTTTTGACAGTTTTTCACACTTATTCTCAAACGAAGGAAAAGGCAAGAGAATGGATAAGGTTGAGCTGAAATTAATGATGACGCCCGATGAGGCGATAGCGATTCTGAAAGCGCTTCAGGACTTGCGCGAACCGGCATCGGATGACCGCGCGGATGCGTTGGCCTATCCTGTGCGTGAAACGGTTCTGTCGTCGGTATCGGCAGCGCAGCAGATGCCGACGACACCGCCGATGGGAAACGCCCCCACTGTCGCGCCTTCGGTTCCGGCCCCGGCTGCCACTGCATCGGAAATGCATCCCCGCGATAATCGCGGCGTGGTCTGGCATCCCGAACACCACAGCGGCACCGCCGCCAAGCCCGGCACGAATGCAGACGGCTCATGGAAGAAGCGGCATGGTTACGACGCAAAAGCGTTGAAGGCATATGAGGCGCGTTTTCTGGGAAAGTCTGTGAACGCAGTGGTCTCGCCCACTGCCCCTACTGCTGACGTGGAAAACGGCGCTGGCGCGTCGGTAACGTCTTCTACCACACTTGGGTTATCCCTGCCGACGCTGCCGCAGCTTCCGACAGTGATGACGCCCCCGCCGGGGACGCCGGGAGTGGATGATCTTTCGTGGCGGTGGGCTGACCTGGTGCAGCGCGGTCGGGTGAATGCTGATCACGAGGCTTACATCGTCGCGAAATGGGGCGGGCATCCGGTGCGCGATCTGGCGATGTATGCCACGAACCCGGTCGCGCGCAAGGAAGCGTACGACTTCATGAAGCGGTACGAATAGATGTTGCGGCCATCCGATGCGCACCTGTGGGTGCGTTGTCCGCTCGCTGGTCAAATGCTCGCGAGCGGCGCCTATCCGGCGACACATGACCCGGAAACCGATACCGAGCGCAGCGACGCGCAGCGCGAAGGCGAGTGTGCGCATTGGGTAGCCGAAATCTGTTTGCGTGATCCTGATGAAAGCCCGCTCGAACTGATCGGCGATACCCATCCGAACGGATGGGTGGTCGATGCTGAAATGGCGGATCACGTCAGCGCCTATATTGAGTATGTGCGATCGTTCGGCGAACCCACCGCCAGCGAACAGCCGGTTGAACTGTTTGGCCTGATGCACGGGCGGCTCGACACCGTGGTCTGTGATTCCGGTCCGGTCGTGCGCGTGTTCGATCTGAAATACGGTTGGAAGCCGGTTGAGGCAACCGAGAATTACACCATGCTCAGTTACGGGCTGTCGGTGTGGTCGCGGTTCCCTAACGGGCAATCCATCGAACTCCACATCTACCAGCCGCGCCCATCGCACCCGGAAGGCATCGCCCGGGTGTGGAAGATACCGGCCGACGAGGTGGCGACGCTGGCCGTGTGGCTGGAAATGCGGGCCAGGGCGTGCTTCGAACAGCCGCGCGGTATGCCGGGTTCGCAATGTCTTGTCTGCCCTGCACGCGGCCCATGCCACGCCCTGTCGGCGTCGGTTTATGCGGCGTATGAGACCATCGCTGATGATCGGATGATCGACCACAGCCCGGCCGCGCTCGGCGCGTTCCTGACGTTCGTGAACCGGGCGGAAGACATGATCCGCGCGAAGCTAAGCGGCCTCGAGGCAGAAGCAACCGCGCGCATCAAACGCGGTCAGCAGGTGCCGGGCTGGACCGTCGATCACCGGTTCGGGCATCGGAAATTCACGATACCGCGCGAGCGTGTGAAGCTGGCCACGGGCATCGATCCGGTGAAAACCGTGCCGATGTCACCCGCCGAGATGGAGTGCGCAGGCGTTCCGAAAAATGTCATGAACACGATTTCACAACGGCCTGTGATCGGTCGGAAATTAACGAATCAGCCAGTAAATCTAGCTGATAAACTGTTCGGAAAACCGGAAGGGAAGTAACGACATGGCTAAGCAGAAATACGCACAAGGTCAGTTCAGATTGCCGCGCGGGCGGTATGTTCGGGGGTCGTTCACAAAGAAGAACACCACCGACCACAAGAAACAGCCGCTGCCGGAAAACAAATATCACTACTGGATTGCCATCGCCATTGAGAAGACGGCACCCGGCATCACCGAAGTTCTGAACGGCATCCTCACGCACGTCTGGCAATCCTACAGCACTGTGGCCGGAAACCAAGCGGTCATGGCGCAGCTTCAGCAGGGGTTCGCCGCACCGTCGTTTTCATGGAAGATCACGGATGGTGACGCCGACCCATCATGGCAGAACCGCGACGGCTGCAAGGGTTGCTGGATTTTCGAATGCCGGTCGTACTTCGAAACGCTGAACACGTTCGATGGTCTGAACCGCCAGCTTGACGCGTCGTGCTTCCAGCCCGGTGATTATGTCGACGCGTTCATCACCGTGGAAATCAACGGGGAAACGGACCCGCGTGTCGCCGGCTGCTATGTCAATCCGCTGGTTATCCGCTGGCTGGAAACGGGCCCCCGGATCACGATCGGCGCCGATGCTGCCGCGCTGTTTGGCGACACGGTAGGCGCCGGCTATGTGCCGCCACAGGCAGGACTGATGCCACCACCAGCCCCGGGAAACTACGCACCGCCTCCGGCTGCTCCGGTGCCGACCGAGACCACCGAGCAGTGGAACCGCCGGCACACCAGCCAGCACGCGCCCGGA
>JBBATT010000183.1:0-5168 GCA_040398605.1 Chakrabartia sp. | reverse complement strand
AATTGCGGCTGGCACTCGTTTGTTATGGCGGCATCAGCCTTGCCGTTTACATGCACGGCATCACCAAAGAGATATGGAAACTCACCCGCGCAAGTCGGGCTTATCACGCGGGCGATGGCAAGTTTTCGTCCACGGAGAGCATATACCGCGACATCTTGGCGCATATTGCGGATGACCAGCAGGTAAAGCTCCGCGTCCTGACGGACATCATTGCGGGCGCAAGCGCCGGTGGGATTAATGGCATCTTCTTGGCCAAGGCCATCGCGACCGGACAGTCGATGGAGCCGCTCACGAAGCTGTGGCTAGAAGAGGCGGACGTCGACAAACTGCTCGACCCAGACGCCCGCCCCATGTCGCGTCTCACCAAATTCTGGGCCATGCCCGTCGCTTGGTATCTGGCCAACCGGTCTGGCGGGGCAATTGAGAAGACCGTGGCGAGCGAGGCGCGGGAAGAAGTCCGCAGCAAACTGACCCGCTTTGTCCGCGCCCGCTGGTTTGAACCACCCTTTGGCGGTCAGGTTTTGAGCGGCATGATCCTTGATGCCTTTGCCGCTATGGACAAGTCAGAGGCTAGCATGCCTCTCCTTCCCACCGGCCAACCCCTCGATCTTGCCGTAACCGTCACGGATTTTCGCGGACACCCGGAGCAGCTGCGCCTGAACTCTCCGCACCATGTAATGGAGAATGAGCATCGGCTGGTGCTGTCCTTCAGGCATGACCCAGATCAGGATTTTCACCTTGCCAGTTCTCCCTCCCTCACTTTTGCAGCACGCGCCACGTCCAGTTTTCCGGGCGCGTTTCCGCCGCTGAAACTTGCGGAGATGGACCAGTTGATGACCATCCGAGCGGAAGCATGGAGTGACCGTTCCGCCTTCATCAACGCCGTCTTTCCAAAGACAATCACCGACATCAATGATCTCACCCTCGTCGACGGGTCGGTTCTGGCCAATGCCCCTTTTCGGGCGGCCATCGACAAGTTGAGGGACCGCCCCGCACGGCGCGAAGTGGATCGGCGGTTTGTCTATATTGATCCAAAACCCGGCATTCGCGCCATTTCTCTCAAGCGCGCAGGTCAGTCTGACCGGCCAGGCTTCTTCACGACCATCATTGGGGCCATGTCTGAACTTCCCCGTGAGCAGCCCATTCGCGACAATCTCGATGCCATCGACGCACGGTCGACGCGTATTCGACGCATGCAGCACATCGTGGACGCTCTGACGCCAGAGGTTGAAGAGACCATTCAGACGCTATTTGGACGCACCTTCTTCTTGGATCGGCCAACGGCAAAGCGCGTCGCGAATTGGCGCGTCAAGGCGCATGAACGGTCGGCATCAGAATCCGGGTTCGCCTATGCCGCTTATGGGCATATGAAACTCTCCGGCATTGTTGAGGAAATTGCAGAACTTGCAGCACGCATTTGCGTCGGGCGCCCTGACTTTGCCGCCGACCAGTTTCGTCGCGATCTTTGGAATGAGATACGCGCCCGCGGGGTCGACAAAATCAGTGGCGCACACCTCAAAGACCGCGATCCATCCGTCAACTTCTTCCGGCAGCTTGATGTGGGCTTTCGCATCCGCCGCCTGCGCTTTCTAGCTAGAAATGTGACTGCGATGGTTGATACTGGCGAGGCGGATGATGCCGATCTCATTCGCCTGCGCAACACGATTTATGACAGGTTGGCGCCGTTAATCGATCTGCAGAATGCTGGGTCTTACAAAAATATCTGCATGGATAGTCCTGCTGCATTTCTAGATGCGCTGGCCGATCAGCGGGACCTCGTCCGGCATGATGCCGAAACCGACGCGGCACTTGCCGCAGCCCTGATTGCTTGCCCGAAGGCTTTGTGTCGGCGACCGCTTCTGACGTATCTCGGCTTTCCCTTTTACGACATCAGCACGCTTCCAATGTTGCAGGGCGAAGGATTGGACGAGTTTAACCCGATCAAGGTGGACCGGATCGCGCCCGACGACGCACAATCCATTCGCTCCGGCGGCGCAGCGGCGACCCTGAAGGGAATCGAGTTCAACAGTTTCGGCGCCTTCTTCAGCCGGAAATATAGGGAAAACGACTATCTTTGGGGTCGGCTTCATGGTGCTGAAAGACTGATCGACATCATCTTTTCCACCGTTCCGTCTCAAGCCCACAACGTGGTTGACCGCTACAAATACCGCATGCTCTCGGCAATTTTAGCGGAAGAAGAAACGCGGCTAAGCGCCGTCGCCGATCTCTTCCCCATTTTGCGGGCAGAACTCGCACAAGGTCCACTGGCCAAGATGGCCGCTGTGTCCTAAACTATCTCAAATGTCTGGAGTTGATGACGGATGCAGTTTCTCAAAACCATCTTCTGGGTCGTGATCGCGGTGGTCCTTGTGGCGTTTTCGATCAGCAACTGGACTAGCATTACCATTACGCTTTGGAGCGGATTGCTGCTGCAGACCTATCTGCCCTTGGTTATTGGCGCCGCCTTTCTGCTTGGATTTCTTCCCTATTATCTGCTGCATCAGGCTACACGCTGGTCTCTGCATCGCAAATTGACACAGGTGGAGCGCCAATTGGCCGAGACGCGCGCGATGCTGGAGCCCAAACCTGTTGAACCGCCCACACCGGGTGCGATTCCCCCTTCCGCTGCACCAATCGCCGTGCCACCGGGGGTATCATGACCAGTCCTATCTATGTCGCCATCGACACCCCCGAACTCGAAAAGGCCCGCGACATTGTCGCCAAGGTCAAACACCATGTCGGTGGGATTAAGCTTGGCCTTGAATTCTTCTCCGCGAATGGCCGCGCTGGTGTTCGGGAAATGGCGCAGCTTGGCCTTCCCATTTTCCTCGATCTGAAACTGCACGACATTCCAAATACCGTTGGCAAGGCGGTACAGGCTTTGGCCCCATTGAAACCCGCTATTCTGACGGTCCATGCCGCTGGTGGCCGCGCCATGATGGAAGACGCCAAAGCGGCGGCTCCAACCGGCACCAAGGTCGTTGCCGTCACCGTGCTGACCAGCCTTGATGGCACCGATCTCCATTCTATTGGGGTCAATGCGAGCCCGCATGATCAAGTGGAACGCCTGACGCTACTCGCCAAAGAGTCTGGCCTCGACGGCGTTGTCTGTTCGGGCAATGAAGTGGCTGCCGCCCGCAAGATCTGGCCCGGCGGATTCTTTGTCGTGCCTGGTGTGCGCCCCAATGACGGCAAAATCGGCGATCAAAAGCGTGTGGTGACACCGCGACAGGCGTTGGACAACGGGGCCTCAATCCTCGTCATTGGTCGCCCGATCACGCAGGCAGCAGACCCAGACGCTTCCGCACGGGCCATCGACGCAACACTTTGAGAATGCCGGTCAACGTTAAAATCTGCGGGATCACCACCGAACAGACGCTTGATGCCGCCATCCTTGGTGGGGCGTCGCATATCGGCTTCAACTTCTTCGCCAAAAGCCCGCGCAGCGTAGAACTGCATCGCGCAGCATCGCTGGTGCGCCGTTTGCCAGGGCATGTGACAGCCGTCGGCCTAGTCGTAAATGAAGACCGCGCGCGGATCGACGCCATCCGCGCACAGACCGGCATTCACACCATTCAGCTCCACGGCGAAGAGAGCCCTGAATTTGCGGTGTCGCTCGGCGGTGACGTCTGGAAGGCGATTCCCGTAAAAACGCGGGATGATCTGGAAGTAGCAGCCAACTTTGTGGGTGCCGTCAGCCACCTCCTCTATGATGCTAAGCCGCCTAAAGGCGCAGACCTTCCCGGCGGAACAGGCATGCGTTTCGATTGGTCCCTCCTCGATGGCTTTGCGCATCCCGTGCCTTGGTTGCTGGCCGGTGGCCTTGATGCGGGCAATGTCGCCGCAGCGATTGCCCGCACGGGCGCCCGTTTCATTGACGTTGCCTCAGGCGTTGAATCCGCGCCGGGCATCAAGGATGTGGACAAGATCGCCGCATTCCTTAAAGCGACAGCCGACTTATGACACTTATCAACTCCCTCCGTACGCAGCCCGACGACCGCGGGCATTTTGGCCAGTTTGGCGGACGTTATGTCGCCGAAACGTTGATGCCGCTCGTTCTCGATCTGGAAACGGAATATCGCAAAGCCAAGGCGGACCCGGCTTTCCACGCCGAGTTTGACGATCTTCTCGAGCATTATGTCGGCAGGCCAAGCCCGCTCTATTTCGCACCTCGCCTGACGGAAGAGTTGGGTGGTGCCCAAATTTGGTTCAAGCGCGATGAGCTGAATCACACCGGCGCGCACAAGATCAACAATTGCATCGGCCAGATTCTGCTCGCCATTCGTATGGGCAAGACGCGGATCATCGCCGAAACAGGGGCCGGTCAGCATGGCGTTGCGACCGCAACTGTCTGTGCCCGCTTCGGCCTGCCTTGCATCGTCTATATGGGTGCGACCGACGTTGCCCGTCAGGCGCCCAATGTGTTCCGTATGAAGCTGCTCGGTGCGGAAGTTGTGCCCGTTACATCTGGCGCTGCGACGCTGAAAGACGCGATGAATGAAGCGCTGCGCGATTGGGTCGCCAATGTCGACGACACTTTCTACATCATCGGCACTGCTGCCGGTCCGCACCCCTATCCTGAGCTTGTCCGTGATTTTCAAAGCGTCATCGGCAAGGAAGCCCGTGCGCAGATGCTGTCGCGCGTCGGTCGCCTGCCAGACGTTCTCGTCGCGTCCATTGGTGGCGGTTCCAATTCGATTGGCCTGTTCCATCCCTTCCTCGATGATCCCTCGGTCAAGATGCTCGGCGTCGAAGCGGCGGGCCATGGGCTGGACAAGGAACATGCCGCCAGCCTTGCGGGCGGTCGTCCCGGCATTCTTCATGGCAACAAGACTTACTTGTTGCAGGATGAAGATGGCCAGATCACCGAAGGCCATTCCATCTCTGCTGGCCTCGACTATCCGGGCATCGGGCCGGAGCATAGCTGGCTGAAGGAAATCGGCCGCGTCGATTATACATCAGTCACCGATACCGAAGCGCTGGAAGGCTTCCAGCTGCTCTGCCGCACCGAAGGCATCATCCCCGCGCTGGAACCTGCCCACGCCATTGCGGCTGTCCGCAAGCTCGCGCCCACGATGGACAAGGATCAGATCATTCTCGTCAACCTGTGCGGTCGCGGCGACAAGGACATTTTCTCGGTCGCCGAGCACCTTGGGGTGTCGCTTTAA
>JBBATT010000182.1:0-5193 GCA_040398605.1 Chakrabartia sp. | reverse complement strand
CCAGTTGGCCGCAATGGCCTTCAGCTATCTGCGCAACCGCTCCAATGGCCTCGATAAAGTGCTATGGAATTGTGACGTCTTCGCAAGGCCTGACCTGTCTCAGTGCATGAAGCAGCGGGTGGTTCCAACGCCTGTAGTGCCAGTGTTGAAGCCTGTTGTGGCAGCGCCGGTTCCAGTCGCGGGGACACCGCAGTAAGCCAAAAACTCCGTTCACCCTGAGCTTGTCGAAGGGCTGCCCTTTCTAATCATCAAAGGAAGGACGAGGCTTCGACAAGCTCAGCCCAAACGGTGCGAAGAGTCATTCCGCCGGAACAGCGACCGTCGGCCCCTTCCCCGTCACCCAGCGCACGAAGCGCGGGATTGGGGCATGCGCCTCCATCCAATTAGCATAAGCGAGATAGGCCGGATCGGTCAGGAGATGCTTCTCCTCCGTCCGCGCGCGCCAGTAATAAACGGCACTGACCAGAGCGAGCATCACGGTGTTCCGCACGGCATCAACCATGTTGTCTGTCGTCACGAGGAAGGGCAAAGTGGAGAGCCACCAGAAGGCATTTTTTGAGACATAGGCCGGATGCTTTGTGAAGGCATAGGGGCCGTTCGTGATGATTCCGCGATGCGTGAGGTTGGAAAAGCGCAATCCAAAAGCAACCGTCGCCCAAGCGTAGACCGCTGTGAGGAGCACGAGCAGCCCGCCCCAGATAGCGAGGAGAACCGGCGATCCTTCAAACCAGTGCATCCAGCTGGCATCCCCCCACGTCCCCATCTGGTAATAGAGCACGCCACCTTCGACCATCAGCACGAAGGGCGGATAGCAGATCAATGCCGCAACCCAGCCTTGCATATGCGGATTGGCGGTGCGGATATGCGCATCCAGCGGCTTCATGGTCAGCAGATAGCCAACTGTTGCGAAAGCAACGTCCACGAGAAACATCAGGCTGATCATCCAATTGGCCATCGATACCGGGCTGGAGAGGATATCTGCCGTCTCCCAACCGACGACATGGGCAAAGCCTCCGGGCACGATCGAAAACATGAAGGCGAGGAAGAAGCCTTTGACCGCCCAGGCGCGGGCGTGATGGCGAATATCTTCGCCGTTCCATCCGGATTGTCCGATGAGCCAAGTGCCAAAATGCCAGGCCCCATCGCGTGGTTCCTTCAGGTATCGGTCAAGCCAGAGAACATAAGGCACCGAAAGCGCAAGCAGAAACGGAATGGCAGCACCAAACAATTCCATCGAAAACAGGTAATTGCCGCGCCAATACCAACGGCCAATGCAATAGACGACGCCAATGACACCCCAGGTTGCCCAAAGCCCCGCAATCTTGACGAGCGAGATATCAAGCACCTCCCGCAACGGACGCGGATTGGCCCATTCGATCCCCGTCGAGGCTCGCAGATGGACTTTATCAACCAGCAGCGACCAGAGGACCATTGGAATACCGCACGCGACCAAATTGGTGAGCGCAGACCAGCTGCCGTCCATTCCATATTGCCGCGACACAGTGACCCAGAAGAACAAGCCGGCAAGCCCTGCAAGGCCGACGCCTGCAGAAACAGCGGACTCGGGCCGTGGTGGCCGCGTCTGGCGGGTGGGTGCATCCATAAGCGTGATTTAGCGCAGAGCGGTTAAGGTTGATTTACCGTTCCCCCAAAGGCCGATTTACAGTCCCCGTTCGAACCGCTAGCTCCGTGTCCACAAATCATTTTGGCGGGTATTCAATGGCGTTTTTGGGCAAGGCTTGGCGTTTTCTGGTGGGGGTGAAGGACGCGCTCGTCCTTCTGCTCCTCCTTGTCTTCTTTGGAGCGCTCTATGCCCTCCTTTCCGGCACGCCAAATGCGGGCCAGGTTGAAGACGGCGCGCTGCTCGTGACGCTGGATGGCTCGATTGTCGAACAGCCTGCAGGCGCGAGCCCAGCGGAGTTGCTGTCGGGTGCAGCCCGCAACGCCGGCCAAAACCGCCTGCGCGATGTCGTCTATGGCATCGAGACTGCCGCCAGTGATGATCGGGTAAAAGTGCTGGCGCTTGACCTCGACAGCTTCTGGGGAGGTGGTCAAGTCGCCCTGCAACGCGTTGGAAATGCTCTGGATAAGTTCCGCAAGACCGGAAAGCCCGTCATCGCTTACGCCACCGCCTATACCGATGACAGCTATCTGCTCGCCGCGCATGCGAGCGAAGTCTGGCTCGACCCGATGGGGATGACGTTTATCGCCGGCCCCGGCGGAACGCAGCCCTATTTCAAGGGCTTGATCGATAAGCTAGGCGTCAACGTTCACGTCTACCGCGTCGGCAAATTCAAATCCTTTGTCGAACCCTATACCCGAACCGAACAGTCGCCTGAGGCAAAGGCCGCTGGACAGGAGCTGGCCGATGCACTGTTTTCCGCATGGAAAGCCGATGTAAAGGCCGCCCGCCCCAAGGCCAAGCTGGATGACTATATCGCGAACCCCGCAACGAGCGCCACGGGTGGGAGCTACAGCAAAGCCGCCTTGAAAGCAGGCATGGTCGACAAATTGGGGGACCGGATCGCTTGGTCCCGTCGTGTCGGCGAAATTGCGGGGACGGACAGCGATTCTGCGGCTGACTCCTTCCGCGGCACCGAATTCAGAGATTATCTCGCGGCCCATCCGTTCACGCCGCATGGCGGGAGAGTCGGCATTGTGACGGTCGCGGGTGGGATCGTCGATGGAGAAGCCCCGGCGGGCACAGCGGGCGGCGATACCATTTCGCGCCTTATCCTCGATGCCCTCGCCACATCTGATCTCGACGCGCTTGTGGTGCGGGTGGATTCGCCCGGTGGATCGGCCATCGCGGCCGAACGCATCCGTCTTGCCGTCATGGAAGCCAAGAAGGCCAAGCTGCCCGTGATCGTCTCCATGGGCAATGTCGCGGCATCGGGCGGCTATTGGATTGCGACCGCAGGGGACAAGGTCTTTGCCGAACCTTCAACGATCACGGGGTCTATCGGCGTGTTCGGCATTCTCCCGACCTTTGAAAACACCGCCGCCAAAATCGGCGTCTCAGGCGATGGCATTGCGACCACGCCCCTATCCGGCCAGCCTGATGTTCTGCGCGGGACCAATGCCATTACCGATCAGCTGATGCAGGGCGGGGTTGAGGACATTTACCGACGCTTTACAGGCCTCGTCGCTGCAGAACGCAACCTGCCGCTCGCCCGCGTGGAAGAGATTGCGCAGGGCCGTGTGTGGGATGGCGGATCTGCCCGACAGCTCGGTTTGATCGATGCCTTTGGATCGCTCGACGATGCCGTGGCTGAAGCCGCCAAGCGCGCTAAGCTAGACCCAGCAAAAGTCCGTCCGCTTTATCTCGACCGCATCCCTTCCTGGATGGAGATGCTCGCCGAAGGATGGTTTGCCGAAGAACCTGCAACGACCGTTGCCCGCGATGCATGGTCGAAGGTGATCCTGCGGCAGCAGGCGACCATGGCAACCGGTCTGGAAGATGGCCTTAACATCTTGTCTGGCCCTGCCGTTCAGGTCCGCTGCCTTTCCTGCCCCACAGTCCCCCGCATGAAAGCGCGGGACAGCTTTTTCAAAACTCTGTTGAACAAGGTTATTTCATGATCGAACTCCGCGCCGCCACACCCGACGACGCTGCCGCTATTGCGGCCATTTACGCACCTTATGTTGCGACCAACGCCGTCTCGTTTGAAACCTCTGCCCCCAATAGTCGGCAGATGCGGACCCGCATTGAGAATGGCAATCATCTCTACCCGTGGATCGTCGCTGTCGAAGGAGACGTCGTGCTCGGCTACGCTTATGCAAAGCCCTTTCGCCCGGGCGACACCCATCGCTTTGGCGTCGAAGTCGCGGTCTATGCGGCGGGAGAGCTCGAAGGCAAAGGCATTCGCCGTAACCTCCTACAGGCGCTGGTCGCGACCCTGACCGAACAGAATTTCACGCAAGCGATCTGCACATTGATGACGCCCAATGACAAACTGATCCAGCTTTACGAATCCGTCGGCTTCCGTCGTGCAGGTGCGTATCGCGAGGTCTGTTATAAAAATGGTCAATGGAGCGACATCGGCCTGTGGCAGCGGGAACTTTCAGAAGCCGCCAACCCACCAGCGAATCTGAAGCCGTTTAGCGATACCGGTGTCGTGCGCGGGTAATCGCGTCTCACACCTAAAAGCTTAGGAGAGGACAGAGAATGACCAACCATGTCGAAGGCAAGACGATCGTCATCACCGGCGCAGGTGGCGGATTTGGGAAGCTTGCTTCCGAAAAGGCAGCGGCCCTCGGTGCAAAAATCATGTGTGCGGACATTGATGCCGCCGCCGCTGAAGCCGTGGCATCGGCCATCCGCGCAGATGGTGGCATCGCCAAATCGGGCGGCGTGGATGTGCGCGACATCGGCCAGATGAAGGGCCTCGCGACGGCCACAGTCGCGGAGTTCGGCGCGATCGACGTGATGGTCAACAATGCCGGTATCATGCCCCTCGCCTTCTGGGCAGACCATGAAGCGGCGCTCGACGCTTGGAACCGCTGCATCGACATCAACCTGAAAGGCATCATGCACGGCATCATCGCTGTGCATGATCAGATGATCAGCCAGGGACGCGGTCAGGTGGTCAACGTTGCCAGCATCTATGGCAATTTTCCGGTGGCAGGTGCTGGCATTTATGGCGCCACCAAGGCTGCGGTCAGCTTCCTCTCCGAAAGCCTGCGCGTGGAATCGCGTGGCAAGATTAAGGTGACGACGGTGAAGCCCACAGGCGTCCCCTCAACCGGCCTGTCCGGCACGATCATCAACCAAGCCGCCAGCGTCGGCATCCTCGGCCAGAATACGCCCGCTTTCCTTGAGATGGTGGAGCAGATGGGTGCTGGCACCTTCCCCGCCGAACGGCTCGACCCAGAGAACATCGACTATGCCAGCCTCGCGCCTGAGCATATTGCCGATGCCATCATCCACGTCATCAACCAGCCTTGGGGCGTTTCCATCAGCGACATCACTGTACGCGGCGCCGGGGATCACTTCATCCTTTAGGGCTTGAGCGCCCGTTCGCAGACATCGCCCATCCCGATGGCGCGGAGGAAAACGCTGCCTTCCAGCGTCACCATCAGGCGTGCAGCGTCCACGTCGGGCGCATCGCTCTTAAGCTGAGCCTTACCCCAGTCCAGAAAGCCACGCCCGATGGCCTCACCTATCCTTGCAAGAGTAGCGTCGCCATTGGC
>JBBATT010000181.1:0-5201 GCA_040398605.1 Chakrabartia sp. | reverse complement strand
ACCGAAGAGGCCGGATCTTCGCCGACCAAGACAACGACCAGTCCGGGCGCGCGGCGCGCATCGGATTGGAACCTGCTGGCCGCATCAGCCACGCGGCCGCGCAAACCTTCGGCAAAGGCTTTTCCATCAATCAAAGTCGCGGACATCATTCCTCCTGCATCACGTTGCGGGCAACGGCTTCCAATTGCACCGGATTACCCTTTATTCGAAAGCGCTTTAGCCGCGCTGTGGCCCCGCTGACCAGTGTTACGTCGCGTGCGGCCACTCCAAAATGAATTGCCAAAACTTTGGCCACTGCCTTGGTCGCCTTCCCGTCATCCGGCGGCGCGGAGACACGGACGGACAACCAGCACGCACCGGCGGCGTCGGTCTTGATTCCATCGACGCTATCGCGCCCCGCTTTCGGGGTGGCACGCACAGACACGTCGATCCCGTCAGGCAAAAGTTTCCAGAAAGGGCCTGTCACATTCCTAAGGCGGAATACTGCACTTCAAGCAGCACGCGTTCGAATATCGCCAGACCGACGAGAACCACGAGCGGCGAGAGATCCAGTCCGCCAAAGTCCGGCAAGATCTTGCGGATCGGGCGATAAAGCGGCTCTGTCATGCGGTCCAGCGTGCCCCAGATCTGACGGACAAATTCATTGTGCGTGTTGATGACGTTGAAGGCGATCAGCCAAGACATGATGGCCTGAACGATGATGATCCACCACACGACGTTCAACAAGATCCGCAGGATATCGACGATCAGGTTCATGGGACAAACAAACTCCGAAACAAGTGATGGGCCTATTTGCCGGAGTTTTGCTGCAGGAGCAATGCAGTGCACCTGCAACAGCAAACGAAATGCGGATAACACAGCAAGGCCCGTTTTGTTTCACCAATGGCCCCCGGCGCATCGCACATCGGCTGCGTTTGCGCCCAACCGTGTTTTTACGGCCTTGAGAGGCTTGGGAAAGCAGCGCTACTTTGCTGCGATCGAAACCGTTTGGGGGGGGAGCAAATGTCCAGCTTCGTCAAAGAATTTGTGAAGATTGATGATCGCACGACACTCGACGATGCCATCGACGTGCTGATGGAGCTGCGTCGCGCGCTACCGGAGGGGGCCAATGCGGAACTCCGGATGCGCGGCGACGATATCTTCGGCCGGCACCTTTCGGTTTGCTATATGCGGCCCAAGGCGGTCGAAGAAAGGGCGACGGAACTCCCCTACCGTCTGGCCGCCCGCGGGATGAGCTAAAGCCTAACGCCCAAAGTCTGCAACAACACTCGGTTGGGCGGATGCCTTTGTGTCCAAGGATTCCAAACGGCGCTGCTGCTCTGCTGCCTCCACCCTATGCGCATGCGCTGGTGTAACGAGAGGGACAACGAGGCAGACGCTTTGCGCCGGCAGCACATCGTGCCAATCCCGGATCAGTTGCTTGTAAGCAGAGCCCACCTGGCGGATATTCCGGTCTAGATCATAGAGACCCAAAGCGTTCACATTGCCGTTCTGCTCGCGCAGTGCCGTGTCCCAGTCGACCTGATCGGTCAGCGAATACCAAGTAAATCCGACGGTCGGGATGCCGATGTTGCGCAGACGAAGGACGCTCGCCCATTCCTTCCACAACCAGTTGACCGCCTCATCCCCATTTGGGCCCTCGCGCAAATTGGTCTCCGTATGCATCACCGGCAGGCCATACCGCCCATAATATTGCCGCGTTATCTCTGTATAACCAAACACCTCGCCCGAGGCGCAGGTGCTCCCATCGGCGTGGACGCGGTGCTCATTCGTCCAATAATAGTCGTTGCCCAAAATGCAGTGCTGCTTCAGCCGATTGCCGAGGAAGAAGTGATACTCCTCGCGCGTCATGCCGTTATCCATCAGATATTCGTACATGTCGCTGTTCACGCGCCGCCCATAATTGAGATCAAGCGACAAGAAGCGCTTGGCATTCAACGTTTCAGCAGGGCCAATCGCGGCAGGGCTGTCCGCGTGGTAATATTCAGAAGACTCGCTCTGGATGAAGATCGCATCGGGGCGGCGTTTCAGGATTTCCCGCATCGCCAGCACATTGCCTTTCACGATATGCTTGAGCGCGGTTACAAAGCCGAGGTCGGTCGTCATCTGCTCATTCCACCAGCCATATTGTGCCGAAAAGACAGCGCAAATGAACATCTCGTTGACCGGCGTGTAGAGCTGGATCCACGGATAGCGTTCAGCAAAATCCGCCGCATAGCGGGCGAACAGAACTGGAAAGTCGGGATTCTGGAAATTGCCGATCCAGTCCGGCACTCCGAAATGGCAGAGATCAACGATCGGCGTAATGTCGCGTGCCTTCAGGTCTCGTAGCGTCAGGTCCGCAAATTCCCAATCATAACGGCCCGGCGCCAGAAACGTCTTGTGGAGCGGCGGGCCGAAGCGGAGATACCCGATGCCAAGATCCTCGACGAGGTCAAAGTCGGTCTGCCATTGACGGTAATGCCCGCAGGTTTCCATTTGGTCGACGCGGGTACGCCCGTTGTTGATCGTCGGGATGCTGTTCTCGATCCCGGTTGCAAACATGAAATTGGCCATTGAGGTTCGATCTTCTCCAGGCGGGATCGCCAGAGGGGAACGAACGACAACGTGCTTAGGTCCGCAGGCGACTCAGCGCGGGGCGGGACGAAAATCCAGCGACCCGCGCCGTTCGGCAAAGCGCCATCCAGCCTCCGTGCGCACCAGCCTGTCAGCATAGGTGCCCACCATGGGGGGAGCGGAGGATTGGATCGGCAGGCCATCATCTGCTGCCGCCTCTGCGGTGAACAGGAGGATCTGGCTGGACGCCGTCGCTTGATCGCCGCCCCGCACGTCAACACGGATGTTGATGCAGACATGGCGGGAAATGCGCGGCGGACGGGCGGTGAAAGAGGCGAGGATGGCATCCCTGCCTTCAATAAAGTCATCCGGCGCGGTCGGTCTGCTCATGCGGCCATCGGGCACGTAAAGCCCCGCCACATCCTCCCAGCGGCCCGCATCCAGCAAGGCGCCATATCCGGTGATCAGCCTGGCACAGGCGTGTTCCGCCAGCATCGTTTCAATGTCAGTCACAGCGCATGTCTCCTCATGTCCCGCCTAACAAGGGTTGGCTGGACAAACAACGGGTTGAGTGTTTCATATATGCGAAATAGAACAGACGCATGAACGCTTCCAAACAAGGGGACTCCGTCAAGTCCGCTGTCCGCGCACTTGAGATTCTCGAGACCATCGTCGCCATGGGCCGCCCGATGTCCGCCCATGAGATCGGGACCATCAAGGCAATACCCGCGAGCAGCATGTCTTATTTGCTCACGACACTGGTGGGCCTTGGCTATCTGGTGCGCGATGGCCGCAGCTACGCCGCCGGCCCCGCCCTTGCCCGCCTGTCGCCGGCAGACAGCGGCACCTCGCTTCGAGAATCAGTTCGCCCGCTTATCGATTCCATCCGCGACAAGATTGACGAAACCACTGCGTTCTTCGTCGTGCGGGAGAATGAAATCGAAGCGATTGCCAGTGCTATGAGCGGGCAAGCGTTGCGCTATGCCGTGGAAGAAGGCCGCCGCGCACCACTCCACGCCTTTGCTGCGGGCAAGGCCTTGCTCGCCACGTTCGAGCCACACCGGCTCGACACGTATTTTTCAACGGTTGTGCGGGAACGCTTCACCGCGAACACGATCACCGACGCCGACGACCTGCGGCGCGAGCTGGACCTGATCCGCAACACGGGGATGTCCCATGTGCGCGAGGAATTTACGTTGGGAATCTGCGCGCTTGGCAAGGTCGCCTGGCGCAATGGCGCACCCTTGGGCGCCTTTAGCGTCGCCATTCCGGCGGCGCGCTTCAATCCGGAGATCGAAGCGCGCGCGACGGAATTGCTGGTTCAGGCATCCGCCCTATTGGGTCAGGCCTGACGCGTCCGCCAGCCATTGGCATAGCCGGTGCGGGCGACATCAGCATAAGGCACAGGGCTGACAACGGCTGAAATTTCGACCTGCTTGTGCGGCTCAACGGTCAGCTTCTTGGTGCCGCCATTGGGTTCCCCCCAGACCAGCGACACTTCCGTGCCCGGCACTGCGTGTTCCGCATCCAGCATCGCCAATGTCAGCATCCGGCCTTCGTTGGAGCTATAACCGATCCATGTCGACAGACCGACCGTCTTGCCGCCAACCGTGACAAGATCAAACGGATGCATCGAATAGACAGCTGACGGAAATTCGAAGAACTTCGCACGGTCGCCACTGCCCAGCGCTGTGCCAAACGCGTCAAGGAACGCATCATTGTCGAGCGCCAGCGTGACCTTCTGCCGCTTCGGTGCCGCATCCATCTTCTTCAGCGCTTCGGCCCCGACAAAGTCATGGTCAAACTTTACGAATGGCCCGTAACCGAGATCCCAAGGCGTCAGATAATAGTCTTCGACATTGTCCGACGCGTGGCTGCCGCCGATTGAGGCCTTGGCTTCATAGTGATTGACCGTCAGCCACTCACGGTAAGGCTTCAGCGCCTCACCCGTGTAGATGGCGGGCAGCGGTGAAGGGATCCAACCCGATTCTAGCGTGTTTGAGGAATAGGCACGACCGCCGACGAGGCGCATGCCATGGGCCTTGCCAGCTTCGACAAGTGCAGCATGAACGGCGTCACCTTCAGCCATAGGGCCAAAAAGCTCAAAGCCCGGCTGTCCCGCCATGCCGTGACGCAAAGCGCGAACCTTTTTGCCCGCGATTTCCATCCAGCACATGTTGAAGAACTTAAGGTCAGGCGCGGGCTGGCCGGTGGCTGCTTCGATGACCTGTGCCGCGTTCGGGCCCTGGATCTGATAGCGATAGTTGACGCGACCGAATGGGTCGGGACGGGCTGCCGAGCGCTCGTCATAGGTCAGCTTCACGTCATCCTTGCCGACTTCGGCATTGTACATGACCCAGTTCAGCGTCGGCGCGCGGCCGACCAGATTGAAGCTTTCGTCATCCAGATAGAACAGGATGACATCGCCAATGACAAAGCCGTCGGGCGTGCATGGCACGAACTGCTTCGCCTTGCCGGGGACGAAGCCCTTAAAGCTGTTGATGCCAAGGCGGTTGAGCAGCGCAAACGCGCCGGGGCCTTCGACAAGCAGTTCCGCCATGTGAAATGACTGGTTGAAGAGCACGCATGTCTTCTGCCAAGCCTGCTGTTCATCACGCCAATTGGTGTATTCGGCAGGAACACCC
>JBBATT010000180.1:0-5233 GCA_040398605.1 Chakrabartia sp. | reverse complement strand
GGGGGTGATGCCTATTTCGCGCAAAACCGAATTGAAGCCGCGCGCATCCGCTTCCCTGTAACTCCAGTTTGACCGCCAGGTGATCGATAGGGAGATGGATAGCTCCTTGCCCACTTTGACCCAATGAGGGGCTTTAACCGGAACATAGACGGCATCGCCGGGGGCCAGCGGCATCGGCTTACCTTTGTCCGCAAACGTGTCCTGCCAAACCAGATTGCGGTGGCCACCCATATGATAGCGTTCATGGTCCTGATCTGAGAGCAACTGATCATCCACTTGTGGGAAGACCGTCATGACCTTGTCGCCGCGGATTTGGAGCAGAATATTGTGTTCTGGGTCCATGTGATAGGGGGTGACGGCATGTGGGGACGAGACAAAGATAAACCCCTGTAACGTCAGCATCTCTCCTGTTTTGGGCGTCACAAAGGGCCGCACCGGCGCCAAGGCTTCGTGCAGAAGGGCACGATAGTCGGGGTCATTCTCAATCCATTTTAGGACCATCCAAGACCCGTTTTCCTCAATGGAACGGATAGTTTCCTCGATGCTTAGCCCGTTGCCGGGCACAGCTTCAGGAACGACGCCGACGGGCAGCTGGCCGCTATTATACTCCACGTGCGCTGGATCGATCAGCGTGGCAAATTCTGCCAGCCGGTCCAATTGAAGGAGGGGGTGGTCGACGAGCTGGTGCCGCAGCGTGCCGCTGGTCTCGGGGTAAAGTTTGCTGAACGTCGCAAGCGCGGCTGCATCAAAGCTCGTTGTCATCTTTTAAAGCCCTATTGTCATTCTGGCCGCGCTTGCGGAATTGCTTGATGGCCGACCAGCCTGTTTCGGCGAGCCGGACGGCATGGAAAAGGATGGACGCGCGCATCCCTTTGCGCGGCAAAGCGATGCGGACCATGTCGCGACGGTCGCGCCATAGACTGTTGATCATCGGGTGATCTTCAACCGCGCAACTGTCCATCCAACCAAAGCAGGGGTCGCCTAGGCGCTGGAGATTTGCCTTCTCGATCAGGATGCCCGGTGAATAGCGGGCATAGGCCTCATCATATGCGATCTTGAACGAAAAGGACCCCGGATAAGCGAGAAAGTTGACCAGCATAGCGATCGTTTCTTCGCCGACGCGCAAACGCAGAATTTCAACACGTTTGTGCTTTAAACCGGCGGCTATGGCGTCGGAGAAGAAGCTGCGAGTTCCATCGTCAATGGCGAGGGCTGCGCCATCCATTGCTTTCCAGCCTGCTGATTCCAGGGCGAGGAAGGCCGCGATCCAGGTCTCGGCATCCGTCTCATCGCGGAGGCTCTCGACCTGGATGTCCCCAATTTCAGCCAGTCGGTTTTCGAGCCGTGCAATTTCCTTGCGCTTCTTTTTGCGGACGACTTCGGACCAATAGTCGTCAGCGGTGCGACCTGATTCCAGCAGCGCGCGCTGATAGCGGTGAACCACTGCGGTTGTTCGGCCCAAGTCTTTGCAGACGGCAAACAAGGCGTCCGTAACGGCTCCGGTGGCGAGCATTTCAGACAGATACAGGATGTCGGAACGCGTCCAGTTCCGATCAAAATGTGTGATAACTTCGCGCCAAAACATCTCCTCTGCGCCCTTTTGGACGAGCGGAACGCCAAGAAACTGGTTGTAGTGCAGCCAGTTTTGAACCGCAGACACTGGCATCCGTCCGTAATTCTGGCCGGTCCTTAAGGGGAGCAGGCCGACCAGAGTTGCGTCATGATCGCGGACCAAAAGAAATTTGAGGCTTTCTGGTATGCTCAGATGGCGCAGGCTGGCCTCAACAAACCAACGTTCATAAAAGCTGTTGGGCTCACTTGCACAAAGAGCGAGGTCATCCCACTCCGCTGCCAATTGCGGTGAGATTTCTCTCGCAGAAACAATTTCTGTTTGGGCGTCCTGTCGAATTGCGGCCGAATAGATCATTGTGAACCGCAGAGTTCATCGGCCAATGACTCATATCGTACGGGCGTCACACCGAACGTCTCAAAAGCCGCAAACACCTCTTCCCACCAGGCCCAGAAGCGCGCCAGTTCCTCATGATTTTTTGCATAATGCGTGTATCCCACAGCCAAGGTTGGGGAGTGGAAAGACAGGCTGAAGATATCGAGACCGTTGTTGAGAAGCGCCTCAATCGCTTCAATGGCCTGCTTTACGGGCGTTCCTTCGGGTGTCAGCGGAACGCGGGTGAGCAGATTGGCCTTGGCCAAAGCGCCATGCAGCTTACGATTACGGTACAAGGCTGGAAATTTGCGGAGGCGCCCCGTCCAGCCGCTCGTCAGCGGTAACTCCACGATCGTCTCAGGTGTCCGCCATGGCCAAACCGGACAATCGGCATAATTTGGTCCGTCTTCATCCGAGTAATCGAAGAGAGACCGGACGGACACATCCATGCGGTAGCCAAGGGCTGCCAGATGCGACATTGTGTCCGGCCCAAGTCCGTACCGCCCGGCGCGGAAGACAGTCGGTTGCTTTCCCGTTACCTTTGATATGGCGTCTGTGAGCCGGTTCAGCTTTTCCCGCTGCAAGGCCGGCGGCAGATTCCCCGTAAAGCTGTTGCGTTTCCCTGTATCCTCCTCGTGCGGCGGATTAACCCAGGGGTGGAGATGCGCACCGACATCGCAGGCTCCGGCCTGGACCAGATCTTTGATGATCTGTCCGCTTTCCGGTCTTGTGATGACAGGATAATCGCAGAGATAAACGGGGTGAACGCCATAACCGTTGAACCGTGCCGTGGCCTCCCGCAGCGCGGAGATGGCGAAAGTGCTGTCGGCGGCCCGCGAGAAATCGGCCTTCCAGTCAAATTCTTCTTCCGTATCGACGAAGATGATGAACCGACGGCCAAATTCCTTACCCGGACGCAGGCGCGGCCCAGGTTGGACGGGGCATTGTGCGGGCCTGTCACTTGGGGCGGGCCTGTCACTTGGGCCTCCGGCAGGCGCCAATTTTGGTTCCATATAGGTCATGACGATGGTCGGAATAACGCCGCCATCCTAAGGATTTGCTAAATCACATAATCCGCACCAAAGCTTGGTGCGTGATTGTCAGGACAAACGCCATTGTATGCGCTCTGCGGCCTCATGGGGAGCATGGCGTCATTGCGCGTCTGCTGACGCCGGATCATGGCCTCATCGCAGGCTATGTCCGGGGTGGGCGGTCCCGCACGATGCGCCCAGTCCTGATTGCCGCGAATGCGGTGACCGCCGAGTTTAGAGAGCGAACAGCAGGCCAAATGGCAGGCTTAACGGTTGAACTTCTAATCTCTCGCGCACCATTGATGACAGAGCCATTGGCGTCTGCCGCGCTGGAATGGTGTTGCGCCTTGACGGCCTTCACCCTACCCGAAGAGCAGCCTTATACTGAGATATATCAATCACTTGATGCCGTTATTTCAGCAATAGAGTCAGCTAATCTGGTGCGGGATTGGGCAGGGGCTTTGGCCGCCTATGAACTGCTTTTACTCCGGTCTCTGGGTTATGGTGCCGGGTCTACCGACATCCCTAGAGCATGGAACGAAACCCTCACGCTCCTCAACGCTAATGGTGCACAATTGGGGCGTCACATCTTTCAAGGACGCGCAACAGATGTGCTCAGCGCGCGTGACCGGTTAATGGAGAGGATGAAAAGGGCGGTTGCGTAATGGCGATCTTCCCGCCATTTGCGCCGCCAAACGGAGGAAACCAACATGCTCATCGCCTTATTGCCCGGAGACGGAATCGGACCGGAAGTCGTCACCGAAGCCAAGCGGCTGTTGGATGCCCTCAATATTGACGGTTTGACCTATGAAGAAGCGCCGGTGGGCGGTGCGGCGTATAAAGCTCTCGGCCACCCATTGCCGGCCTCTACACTGGATGTCGCGAAACGCGCAGATGCCATTCTTTTCGGCGCTGTTGGTGATCCGGACTGTGACGCGCTGGAGCGGCATCTCCGCCCCGAACAGGCTATCTTGGGCCTCCGCAAGGAACTGGGCCTTTTTGCCAACCTGCGCCCTGCCAAGCTGTTTCCAGAGCTTGCAGATGCGTCCGCTCTGCGTCCTGAAGTCGCCACGCAGATAGACATGGTGATCGTCCGGGAATTGAACGGGGATGTGTATTTCGGCGAAAAAGGTCACCGCACCACGGCGTCTGGGCTGCGGGAAGGCTATGACGTCATGTCGTATAACGAAGCCGAAGTTCGCCGGATTGCGAAGGTTGGGTTTGAAACGGCGCGTGCCCGCAAAGGCCGACTGTGCTCGGTCGACAAGGCCAATGTGCTCGAAACCTCTCAGCTTTGGCGTGATGTGATCATCGAAACATCCGCCGAATATCCCGATATCGAATTGAGCCATATGTACGTGGACAATGCGGCGATGCAGCTGGTCCGCAATCCCGGCCAATTCGATGTTATTGTGACGGGCAATCTGTTCGGCGATATCTTGTCCGATCAGGCGAGCATGTGCGCGGGTTCCATTGGCATGCTGCCCTCCGCATCGCTCGACGATGGCAAGAAGGGTCTTTACGAGCCCATCCACGGGTCTGCGCCCGACATTGCGGGGCAGGGCAAGGCCAACCCCTTGGCGACGATGCTGTCTGCCGCGATGATGCTTCGCTATTCGCTGGACCTTCCTGATCATGCGGATCGTATTGAGAAGGCGGTTGCAGCTGCGCTCGCTGACGGGGCCCGCTCCCCTGATCTCGGTGGCAGCATGACCACCACGCAAATGGGTGACGCCGTTCTCGGGAAGCTTTGATGGCCGTTGCTTCCGCTTAAGGTGCTTTTGGGCAATGGAGGAAGGCTGCGAGAGGAACGCGACGCCAAACACCATTGACCTGAACGCCTGACGCTAGGAAGAGGCTGGCATGAAAAAGGATACAGGACAGAATCGCGCCATTACGTCCAAGTGGCGCACCGCAACGCAGGCCGTTCGCGGAGGGACCTGGCGGTCCGAACATGGTGAGACGTCTGAGGCCTTGTTCCTGACGTCCGGCTATACTTATGACGACGCCGAAACGGTCGCCGCGCGCTTCGCCGGGGAACCGGGAATGACCTATTCCCGCCTACAGAACCCGACCGTCGAAATGCTGGAAGAGCGTATTGCGCTTCTGGAAGGTGCGGACGCGGTGCGCTGTCAGGCGACAGGCATGGCCGCCATGACGGCGGCTCTCTTGTGCCAGTTGGAACAGGGCGACCATGTCGTTGCGGCGCGTGCCGCTTTTGGCTCTTGCCGTTGGCTGACGGACAGCCTTCTGCCGA
>JBBATT010000179.1:0-5260 GCA_040398605.1 Chakrabartia sp. | reverse complement strand
AGCCGGTCGCGCGGATCTTCAATCGTGCGCGTCGCCATGATGCCGGGCACGGCGCACGCGAAGGAAGAGAGCAGCGGAATGAAGGCCCGCCCCGATAGCCCGACGCTGGCCATCAGCCGGTCCATGATGAAGGCGGCGCGGACCATATAGCCCGACATTTCGAGCACGAGGATGAAGGCGAACAAGACGAGGATCTGCGGCAGGAACACCACCACCGCGCCAACGCCTGCAATTACGCCATCGGTGAGTGCCGAGCGCAGCAGCGTATCTGGCATAGAGGACCGCACGAAATCGGACAGCATCCCGATCCAGCCTTCGATCATATCGACAGGAGGGCCGGCCGCTGCATAGACAAGCTGGAACATCGCAAAGAGTGTCGCGAACAAAAGGATCGGCCCCATTATGGGGTGGAGAACAACCGCATCAATCGTGCGGGTGATCTGCCGTTCCTGCGTTTCGCCGACGATGGCCGATTTCGCCGCTGCATGCGCCCGCGCGCGAAGCTCTGCGGCATCGAATTGCGGCACGTCTGCCACCACAGGCTTCTTCTGCGTGACCGCGGTCGACAGGGCGGCGCGAAGATCGTCAAGGCCGCGACGGCGCACCGCTACGGTCGGGATCACAGGCACGCCCAAAGCGTCCGACAGGCGCTGCGCATCGAGCGTCAGGCCATCGCGTTCCGCCAAATCGATCATGTTGAGGGCTACCACCGTCGGCAGGCCGAGCGCGATCAGTTCAATGGCGAAGCGCAGGTGATTGTCGAGATTGCCGGCATCGACCACGACGATGAGGGCATCGGGACGCCGCTCGCCGGCTTGCTTGCCCATGATGACATCGCGCGTGACGGCTTCATCGGGGCTTGCAGGCGTCAAGCTATACGTGCCGGGCAGATCAACGACCTCAACGGGGCGTCCATCCTCCAGCGAGAAGCGGCCCGCATGACGTTCCACCGTGACGCCGGGGTAATTGCCCGTCTTCTGGCGGGCGCCCGTCAGCGCATTGAACAGCGCGCTCTTCCCGGCATTGGGGTTTCCAGCGAGCGCGACAAGCGGAAGCGAGGTCACGCGGTCGTGACCTGCACAGCGGCAGCATGTGCCGCACGTATGGCAACGGTCATGCGGCCAACGCGGACAGCGAGCGGATCTTTGAACAGGAACCAGCCCCGATGCAGCGGCTCCACCTCGGCGCCCGCCTCAAACCCAAGGCAACGCAGACGATGCGCCTCGGTTTCGCCAAGGCGTGTCCAATCAATGTCGGCAATGTGCGCAACCTGATTCAGTGGCAATTCGTCGAGTTGCACCCCGGTCCCAGCTTCATCCAAACCCAATTGCAATTGATTATCATTTTCTTTGACGGAATGCCAGACGATTCAAGCCGCCGGATAGCGCAGCCGCCCAAAGAACCGGGCCATGCTGAAATGGCGGTCAGCCCCACCGCCCGTCCATTTGGCCTTGGCCTTTTCAAACCGCATGATGCCGTCAATCCGCCGCGCGAGAAACGCCTGCGTGTCGGCCCACTCCTCGCTGTCATCATTGATGAAGATCAGCAGCGTTGCGGCATAAACGGAGCCCAGAATGGCGCGCTTGGTGTAGTGATTATAGTCGGTCGCGGTATCCCCCGCCGCCCGCCACATCACATCAGCCGCGCGCCAGCCCAGACGGGCCGCGGCTGCCGCATGGATCGGGTTGGCAAGGATCGCCTGCGCGCGCCGCAGCGCCTCCCGATTGGGGGCGAGGATCGACAGGCGGGTCTCGACGAGCGTCGTGATCCGTTCCCGGATTTTCAATGTGGCCAGCGTCTCGGATGGGCAAGCCGCCAACATGTCGGCGTCCACAGAGGCGAACCAGGCATCGATCATCTGGAGTGCGCCATCGGGAAAAGCGAGCCGGGCAACGTCGTCGTCCACGCCCATCCGTTCTGCCGTCGCCTGCAAGGCCGTTGTCGTCCATCCGTCAAATGCGACGTCCGCAGGAAGGTCGCACGCCAAAGCGCCGCGCAGCTCTTCAAGCGTCATGTTATTGATATCGACGGACACGTGACGGGCCTTTCGCTGCAACCAAGGTGACATCGGCTAGATGGGATGTTAGGTTCGCTGCGTCAATCAAAGGTTCAACCAATTGGGGGAGTCGTCAAAAATGGCGAAATTTTTCGGAAATCTGAACGCAGTGCTGGCCGCAGGCATGGTCTTGCTGGTCGTCATCCTGTTCGGTGTACAAGGTGTCGTTGACGCCAATTATCTGTGGCGCTGGGCGCACGTGATCTGCGGGATCATGTGGATCGGCCATCTTTATTATTTCAACTTCACGCAGATCCCAACCATGCCGAAGATCCCGGCAGAGCTGAAGCCTGCTGTGTCCAAGCACATCGCACCGGCTGCTCTGTTCTGGTTCCGCTGGGGTGCGGCAGCGACGGTCGCCACTGGCCTCGTCGTCGCCATTCAGGCCGGCTATGCGCATCAGGCCTTCACGCTGCAATCACCCTACCGCACCATCGGTATCGGCATGTGGCTTGCGGTGATCATGGCGTTTAACGTCTGGTTCATCATCTGGCCAAACCAGAAGAAGGCGCTTGGCATTGTCGCTGCTGACGACGCGACGAAGGCGAAGGCTGCAACGACGGCAATGATGTTCAGCCGCACCAACACGCTGCTGTCCATTGCCATGTTGTACTGCATGATCTCAGCCGAAAGCGGCTATTGATCCTTTGACCGGTCGGGCTGGCGCACCATTAGGAGTGCCAGCCCGATCAGCCCTGCCCCGATCCAGTCGGGCAAGGCGAGCATCTCACCATAGCTGATCCAGCCCATCGTGGCCGAGACAACCGGCTGAGTGAGCAGCGCCAACCCGAAGACGAGCGGCGTGACACGCCCAAGGGCATAGACCATCATCCCCTGACCGATCAGCTGGCTGACAACCGCCAGTGCGATGACGGGCGTCCAATTATGCGGCATGATCGTTTCACCCAAAGCCAGCGCAATTAAGAGCAGCGGCAGGATGGTTGCGACCGTGGACCATGCCAGCAGCGTCCAGCTTTGCAGCTGCGCGCGCGCCTGCGCGACGACGACCAGATAGGCTGTGTAGAAGAGGCCGGCGGCAAGGCAGAGCATGTCGCCCAGCAGGTTCTGCGTGCTGAGCTCAGCCGAACGCCCCAGCAACAGGACCGTGCCGATCGTGGCAACAGCAAAGGCCGTCCCTTCCCGCCGCGTCGGCCATGCGCGCGCGACGAGAAAACCCCAGATAGGGAAGAATAGGCTCGCCGCATTGGCAAAGAGCGTGGCGTTGGCCATTTTCGTCTTGAGGATACCAATGTGCCAGGCGGCCAGGTCAACGGCGAAGAACAGGCCGGACAACAGCATCGTCCAATAAAGGGCGTTGCTTGGCAGGGTCAGTGGCTGGCGGCGATATGCGGCGATCATGAACAGCACAGGTGCGGCAAGCGCCAGGCGCCACATGGCGGACGCGCTTGGCCCGACATCGGCCATGCGCACGAGCCATGGGCCAAAGGCGAGCGCGAAGTTACCCAGCAACAGCGCCGCGATCACGGCAGCACGACTGCCAACTTCTTGCCCCCCAAGAGATTGTTGCTGTTGCGTGGACCCCATCGCCCTCATATCCGTTAGCCGAACTCACAAAGCAACTAGGGGCCCACATGCCGACACTTTTCGATCCGATTGATCTTGGGGCCATTCAGTGCCCGAACCGCATCCTGATGGCACCGCTGACCCGCGGCCGTGCCGACCCCGGCCATATCCCCAATGATCTGATGCGCCTCTATTATGAACAGCGCGCGTCGGCGGGCCTCATCATCTCGGAAGCGACTGGCATTTCGCAGGAAGGCCTTGGCTGGCCGTCCGCACCGGGCATCTGGACCGATGCGCAGACCGAAGGCTGGAAGCCCGTGACAGAGGCCGTCCACAAGGCCGATGGCCGCATCATCCTTCAGCTTTGGCACATGGGCCGGCTGGTTCATTCCAGCTACAATAATGGCCCCGGCGTCTCATCTTCGGCCACAACCGGCCCGGGCCATGCCTATACGCTGACCGGCAAACAGCCGCTGGAAGAAGCGCGCGCGCTGCGTCTGGACGAGATTCCCCGGCTGATCGGCGATTATGTGAAGGCCGCTGAGAATGCGAAAAAGGCGGGCTTTGACGGCATCCAAATCCACAGCGCAAACGGCTATCTGCTCGACCAGTTTTTGCGCGACAACAGCAATTTCCGGGATGATGCCTATGGTGGCTCCATTGAAAACCGCATCCGCCTGACGACCGAAGTCACCGCCGCCTTGTGCGACGTCTGGGGCGCGGACCGCGTCTCTGTACGCCTGTCGCCCAATGGCGATTCGCAAGGCGCGGATGACAGCAACCCCGAAGGCCTGTTCACCGCTGCTGCGGCCGCGCTGCAAAAGCTCAACATCGGCTTTTTGGAACTGCGGGAACCCGGCCCGGACGGTACCTTTGGGCGGACCGATGTGCCCAAGCAGTCACCCACCATCCGCCGCGTCTTCACCAACAAGCTGGTGCTCAATTCCGACCTGACGGCAGAAGGCGGAAACGCCCTGATCGCCTCTGGGCAGGCAGACGCCGTCAGCTATGGCCGCCCCTATATCTCCAACCCTGATCTTGCTGACCGTATTCGGGATGGCAAGGCGTGGGCGGAGAGCACCATGGCCAATTGGTACACGCCGGGTCCAGAAGGCTATACGGATTATCCGGTAGCGGGATAACCTCGATCACAGGACCTCCCCCAGCCCCTCCCGCAAGCGGGAGGGGAGCGAGACTTAGCCGACCAATGGTCGGCCTAGTCGCAGCGGGGAGGGCCTGTGCCGAATTCAGATCAACCGAACTGAGACTTCAACTCTAGTAAAGCGATCGCGGCCTTAGCGGCTTCGCCGCCCTTGTCCTTTTGCGTCGGGTCCGCGCGAACGAGGGCCTGCTGTTCATTCTCAACAGTCAAAATGCCATTGCCGATGGCGATGCCGTCCATGGTCAGCGCCATGATGCCGCGAGCGCTTTCACCGGCGACGATTTCAAAATGATAGGTTTCCCCGCGGATGACGACGCCGATGGCGACAAAGCCGTCATAGCGTCCGCTCTCCGCCGCCAGCGCAATCGCGCCGGGGATTTCGAGCGCGCCGGGAACGGTGATGACGTCGGCCTTATGGCCTTCATCTTCGAGCGCGGCCTTAGCGCCCTCGACCAGCATGTCGTTGAGGTGATCATAAAAACGGGCTTCGACGATCAGAAACTTTGCCATGGACTTAC
>JBBATT010000178.1:3391-5264 GCA_040398605.1 Chakrabartia sp. | reverse complement strand
GGCTGACCTCATCGTCTGCCTCGGCGCCCGCTTTGATGACCGCGTCACGGGCCGGCTTGATGCCTTTGCGCCCAATGCGAAGAAAATCCACGTCGATATCGACCGCAGTTCCATGAATAAGACGGTGCGGGTTGACCTGCCCATTGTCGGCGATGTCGGCCATGTGATGGAAGACATGGTGAAGCTGTGGAAGGCGCGCCAGCATACCAAGACCGATCTGTCGGCCTGGTGGAAGCGCATTGAGGAATGGCGGGCGAAAAAGTCGCTGTCCTACCCGCCATCCACCACTGAAATCATGCCGCAGGCCGCCGTTCAGGCCCTGTGGAACGCGACCCACAAGAAGAACCCGATCATCACCACAGAGGTCGGCCAGCATCAGATGTGGGCGGCACAGCATTTCCATTTTGAATCGCCGAACAAGTGGCTGACATCGGGTGGTCTTGGGACGATGGGCTATGGCCTGCCTGCGGCCATCGGCGCGCAGCTTGGCAATCCCAATGCGCTTGTCATCGACATTGCCGGCGAAGCCTCCATCCAGATGAACATTCAGGAACTGGCAACGGCGACGCAATATCGCCTGCCGGTCAAGATCTTCATCCTGAACAACGAATATATGGGCATGGTCCGCCAGTGGCAGGAACTGACCTATTCCAGCCGTTATTCCGAGAGCTATTCGGACGCCCTGCCCGATTTTGTGAAATTGGGGGAAGCCTATGGCTGGAAGGGCATTCGGATCGAAACCCCCGATCAGCTGGAATCGGGCATCGCCGAAATGCTGGCTCATGACGGGCCGGTGATTGTGGACTGTCTGGTCGCTAAGGTCGCCAATTGCTTCCCGATGATCCCGTCGGGCGCATCCCATGTTGAAATGATCCTCGCTGACGATCAGGTGTCAGGCGAACTGGACGACGAAGCGAAGGCGCTGGTTTAATGCATATCAAGGAAGGTCTGAAAGAGCGTCACACGCTCTCCGTTACCGTGACGAACGAGCCCGGTGTGCTGGCGCGCATCGCGGGTATGTTCACAGCGCGTGGCTATAACATCGAAAGCCTGACGGTCGCCGATATCACCGAGGATGACTCGATCAGCCGCATCACCATCGTGACTGCAGGCACACCTGCCGTCATCGAGCAGGTCGTCGCACAGCTCGATCGCATGGTGCCCGTCCATAAGGTGACAGACCTTACCCTGCTCGGCGATCATGTTGAGCGTGAACTGGCGCTGGTAAAGGTTGCCGGAACCGGCGACCACCGCATTGAAGCGCTACGGCTGGCTGAGGTTTTCCGCGCGAACGTTGTCGATACCACGATTTCGAGCTTTGTTTTTGAAGTCACAGGCGCATCGACCAAGATCGACCGCTTTGTGGAGCTTATGAAGGAAATCGGCCTCGTCGAGGTCGCCCGCACCGGCATTGTCGCTATGGCGCGGGGCAAGGAAGCCATTTGATTTGAATGCCCCTCCCGGCGGGCGGGGATGAGTTTGAAGGGAAGAATTGAAATGCGCGTTTATTATGACCGTGACGCTGATCTGAAGCTGATCGAAAACAAGAACATTGCCATCGTCGGCTATGGCAGCCAGGGCCACGCCCATGCGCAGAACCTGCGGGACAGCGGCGTCAAGAACGTGGCCATCGCGCTGCGTGCCGGTTCGGCGACCGCAGCCAAGGCTGAAGGCGCAGGCTTCAAGGTTCTGTCGAACAAGGAAGCCGCTGCTTGGGCCGACATCATCATGATCCTTGCGCCCGATGAACATCAGGCCGCGATTTGGGATGAAGACCTGAAGGGAAATATGAAGCCGGGTGCCGCTCTTGCGTTCGCACACGGCCTCAACATTCACTTCGGCCTTATCGAAGCCCCTGCTGACATCGACGTGA
>JBBATT010000178.1:0-3291 GCA_040398605.1 Chakrabartia sp. | reverse complement strand
CACGGCCTCAACATTCACTTCGGCCTTATCGAAGCCCCTGCTGACATCGACGTGATCATGATCGCGCCAAAGGGCCCTGGCCACACCGTGCGCGGTGAGTATGTGAAGGGCGGCGGCGTGCCTTGCCTCATCGCCATCCATCAGGACGCCTCGGGCAACGCGCATGACGTGGCACTCGCCTATGCATCGGGCGTTGGTGGTGGCCGTTCAGGCATCATCGAAACCAACTTCAAGGAAGAGTGCGAAACTGACCTCTTCGGCGAACAGGCGGTTTTGTGCGGCGGCGTGACCCACCTGATCCAGGCGGGTTTCGAAACGCTGGTGGAAGCTGGCTACGCGCCGGAAATGGCCTATTTTGAGTGCCTCCACGAAACCAAGCTGATCGTCGACCTGCTCTATGAAGGCGGCATCGCTAACATGCGTTATTCGATTTCGAACACCGCTGAATATGGCGACATCAAAACCGGCCCGCGCATCATCACCGCGGACACCAAGGCCGAAATGAAGCGCGTTCTGGAAGATATTCAGTCGGGTCGCTTCGTGAAGGACTTCGTGCTCGACAACCGCGCTGGTCAGCCGGAATTGAAGGCCAGCCGCAAGGCCGCCGCTGCGCACCCCATTGAAAAGGTTGGTGCAGAACTCCGCGCGATGATGCCGTGGATTGCCAAGAACAAGCTGGTCGACAAGGCTAAGAACTAATCGATGGCTCCAATTCTTGGTGTCATCCAAGAAGAGCTTTCCTTGACTAAATGGGGGGTGGCGCCAACATTGGCGCTGCCCCCTAATTGTTTCTGTCGAGGAGTCCCCCATGAACAAGTCTTTCCTGCTCGCATTGCCTCTGCTCGCCGCAGCTCCGCTGATCGCCCAAGGTGGCGCCCCGCAGCTTCCCGGTCAGGTGGATCCGTCGCGCGTCGTGGCCGGCACCTATGCCGTCGACAATCATCACGCTCAGATCCAGTGGACGGTCAACCACTTCGGCTTCAACGACTATTTCGGCATATTCGGACAGCCAACCGGCAGCCTGACCATCGATCCGGCCAAGCCGAATGAGGCCAAGGTGAGCGTCACAATCCCCATGAGCGATCTCGCCACCTCACGCGCGGACCTGACCAAGCACATGATGTCTCCGGACTTCCTTGATGCCGCAAAGTTCCCGACGGCGTCGTTCGAATCGACCAAGGTCGTTGCCACAGGCAACACGGCGAAGATCACCGGCAACCTCACATTGCTTGGTGTCACAAAGCCTGTCGTGCTGGATGCGACCTTCACCGGCGCGGGCAACAACCCGATGAGCAAGAAGGCCACCATCGGCTTCCATGGTGAAACCACCATCAAACGCAGCGACTTTGGCATGGCAAAATATGTGCCCTTGGTGGGCGATGACGTGAAAATCGCCATCAGCATCGCTTTTGAGAAGTAAGCTTCTCAGATTCATGGTTTTCGAGGGGTAACTTTACCTTCACGTCAAGTTGCCCCTTGCAACCTAATGGAATTCTGCCAAAATCCCCTTATATGAAAATGAGGGTGGATTGAAATGGCAGTTGAATATGTTGACGTCTTGATTGTCGGTGCTGGTATTTCCGGCATTGGCGCGGCTGTGCACCTGCAAAAGCAGTGCCCCGGAAAGACGTTCGCCATCATGGAGCGCCGCGAGAATTTCGGCGGCACATGGGATCTGTTCCGTTATCCGGGCATCCGCTCTGACTCCGACATGTACACGCTTGGCTTTAGCTTCAAGCCGTGGACCGCGCGCAAGGCGATTGCCGATGCGCCCGCGATCATGGGCTATCTTGGCGAAACAGTTGAAGAATTTGGTCTCAAGAAGAACATCCGCTTCAACCATTATGTAAAGCGCGCGCACTGGTCATCCGAAGACGCGTCATGGACCGTTGAAGGCACCATCGGTGCCGACGGCCAGCCTATGACAATCCGCTGCAACATGCTGCTGATGTGCTCTGGCTATTACAACTACGATAAGGGCTATACGCCTGAATTTGAAGGCCTTGGTGACTTTAAGGGCAAACTTGTCCATCCGCAGCATTGGCCCGAAAATCTCGACTATCAGGGCAAGAAGGTCATCGTCATCGGCAGTGGTGCAACGGCCGTCACGCTGGTGCCTGCCATGGCAGACAATGGCGCCGCGCATGTCACCATGCTCCAGCGCACGCCGACCTACATGGTGTCCCGCCCTGCGGAAGACGCGTTTGCTTTGGGCCTACGCAAAGTCTTGCCCCCCAAGGCGGCCTATTGGGTCACGCGCTGGCGCAATGTCTTGATGCAGCAGTTCATGTTCAAACTGCTCCGCAAAAACCCTGAAAAGTCAGCCGAGCGTTTGATCGGCATGGTCAAGGACATGCTGCCCGAGGGTTTCGATGTCGCAAAGCACTTCACCCCGCCCTATAAGCCTTGGGACCAGCGTCTGTGCCTTGTGCCCGACAGCGACTTCTTCAACGCCCTCAAGGATGGCCGCGCGTCCATCGCGACCGACCATATCGACCGCTTCACCGAAAAGGGCATCTTGCTCAAATCCGGGCAGGAACTGGAAGCCGACATCGTCGTGTCCGCCACGGGCCTGAACATGCAGATGCTCTCGGGGCTTGAAGCCTATGTCGACGGCGTCCCCTTCCATCCGGGGCAGCACATTCTCCACAAGGGAACCATGTACAGCGACGTGCCTAACCTCATCATGTGGTTCGGCTATACCAACGCCTCTTGGACGCTGAAGGCCGATCTGACGTCGGAATATGCGTGCCGCGTCATCAATCATCTGGACGCAACGGGCAACAAGATCGCCATCCCGCGCACCCATGGCCAGAAGATTGAGACCGAGAGCTTTGTTGATTTCTCGTCAGGCTATTTCACCCGCGCGGAAAGCCAATTGCCCAAGCAAGGCAAGTCATTCCCTTGGAAGCTGCACCAGAACTACAGCAAGGATATCCGTCTGCTGCGCTATGGGGCGCTCAACGATGAAGCGATGACCTTTGAAAAGGCGCATAAGGTGGATGCGCCTGCCCTGCTGGAGGCAGCGGAGTAACTTTATCCCTCAACACCGTTTGTGCTGAGCCTGTCGAAGCACTGTCCTTTTTGCTTCGGTGAACAGGAAGGGCAGCCCTTCGACAAGCTCAGAGCAGACGGATTGGCGCCACCCCTACCGCAACTGGCGGAAGCAGGTCCGCACCTCGTTTACATAGAGCTCGGGCTGTTCCCACGCGGCAAAGTGCCCGCCCTTGTCCAGCTCATTCCAATGGATGAGCTGGTGCATGGAGGTTTCCACCCATTTGCGCGTCGGAC
>JBBATT010000177.1:0-5279 GCA_040398605.1 Chakrabartia sp. | reverse complement strand
CGGCATTGCCGAAGAGGCAACGCTAGTGGCGCTCGACGTGACGGATCATGCCGCTGTCATCACCTTTTGTGCGGACAAGCAGGTTGGCCTCGTTGTCATCGGTCCGGAAGCGCCTCTGGTCGATGGGCTGGGCGATAGCCTGCGTGCAGAGGGCGTGCCGGTGTTCGGCCCCAATGCCAAGGCCGCGCAGTTGGAAGGCTCCAAGGGCTTTACGAAAGACCTCTGCACCCGCGCGAACATCCCGACTGCCGCTTATGCGCGCCATACGGACAAGGCAGCGGCACTCGCTGATCTGGCCCGCTTCGGCCTGCCGGTCGTCATCAAAGCCGATGGGCTGGCCGCGGGCAAGGGCGTGATCATTGCAGAGACCGCTAAGGACGCCGCCGA
The DNA here is from genome assembly GCA_040398605.1 of Chakrabartia sp. Lineage (GTDB taxonomy): Bacteria > Pseudomonadota > Alphaproteobacteria > Sphingomonadales > Sphingomonadaceae > Aquisediminimonas. The sequence continues at coordinate 4,892 of JBBATT010000177.1, read as the reverse complement.
TGCAATCGAAGACATGTTCGACGGCAGCTTTGGCGATGCGGGCACCGAAATCGTGCTCGAAGAATTTATGGTGGGCGAGGAAGCGAGCTTCTTCGCGCTGACCGACGGCAAGACCGTCGTCGCCTTTGGCTCCGCGCAGGACCACAAGCGTGTCGGTGATGGTGATGTGGGTCCCAACACCGGCGGCATGGGGGCATATTCGCCCGCACCCGTGCTGACGCCCGAACTTGAAGCCCGTGCGATGCGGGAGATTATTGAACCCACGGTCGCGGCCATGGCGGCGGAGGGGAGCCCCTATTCCGGCGTGCTCTATGCCGGGCTGATGTTGACCGCGCAGGGGCCGAAGCTCATCGAATATAATGCCCGCTTTGGTGACCCGGAATGCCAAGTGCTCATGACCCGCTTTGCAGGGGATTTGGCGGACCTGCTGCTCGCCATTGCGCAAGAGCGGCTGGCCGATGCTGAGACTCCGCGCTTCTCAGGTGACACGGCGCTGACGGTTGTCATGGCGGCCAAGGGCTATCCCGGTACGCCGGACAAGGGTGGCGCGATTGCGCTTCCCACCAATGCTGAAGCGAAGATCTTTCACGCGGGCACCGCGCTGAAGGACGGGCAGCTCGTCGCCAATGGCGGCCGCGTGTTGAACGTTACGGGCCGAGGCAAGACCGCGACTGAGGCGCAAGCCAAGGCCTATGCTGCGGTTGACGCGATTGAATTTCCCACCGGCTTCTGCCGCCGCGACATCGGCTGGCGTGAGGTTGCGCGGGAGCAGGGAGCTTAGGCGGGGCTTACAAAATCGCGGTTGCAGCGGACATCAGCGCCCAGCCGCAATTCGCCTCCACTCACGCGTCGCCCCGTGCTCGACACGGGGCTTGGCTTCTCATCGTCCCGCTCGGCACAAAGCCGAACCCCGGATCAAGTCCGGGGTGACGGGGTGGATAGGGGGAGGAGGATTTTGCTCAATGTGAAGGGGCATTGCGGTCGGAACTGCCACCCGCGTCGCCCCGCGCTTGACACGGGGCTTGGCTCACTTCCGCCCAGCCTTAGCCCCTCGCTTGCTGGATACCATTTCTCCCAGAGACCCGGCCATTCGGACATCATGCGAAACGAGAAGGTCCAAGAAAAGCCAAGCCCCGTGTCGAGCACGGGGCGACGGAGAGGTTTTTGGGGCTCGGTGCCCGCTCATCCCTCGCGGTGGTAAGGATGCCCAGCAATGATGCTCGTTGCCCGATACAGCTGTTCCACCAGCATGGCGCGGGCCAGCATGTGCGGCCATGTCGCTTTGCCGAACGCGATGGAGGTTGTGGCGGAGGCCCGCTCTTCCGGGGTCAGGCCATCGGCAGCCCCAATCAGAAAGCGCAGCTCGCGCGTGCCCGTGTCGCGCCAATGTTCGATCTTCTTTGCAAATGCAGAAGACGTCAGCTGCTCGCCGGTTTCGTCCATCGTGACAATGATCGTGCCGGGGGCCGTCGGCGGTTGTTTGCCGCCAGTGTCGGGGAGTTCCGTGATCGCAAAGGGCCAAGTGAAGCGCTTGGCATAGCGCTCAATCAGGTCAGCCTCAGGTCCGCGCCCGATCTTGCCGCGGGCGATGATGTGGAGCTTCAATTGGCGGGCGGGGCGTCACCGAACGCCCACATACGCTCCAGATTGTAGAAGCTGCGCACTTCCGGGCGGAACAGGTGGATGATGACATCGCCGGCATCGATCAGCACCCAATCAGCTGTCTGCAGCCCTTCAACGCGGGCGAGCACGCCGAACTCTGTCTTCATCTTCTGCTGAAGCTTTTGCGCCATGGAGGAGACCTGACGGGTCGACCGGCCGCTCGCGATCACCATATGGTCCGCGATGGCTGTCTTTCCGGCGAGTGGGATCGAGATGGTTTCCACCGCCTGATCGTCTTCCAAAGACTGGAGAATCATCTTGTGAAGGGCGTCGACCGAATCGGTTGGTGCAGCGGCCTTACGTTTGGGGGAAGCGGACAAAATGGATCCTCAATATACCATGCGCCGCGTCACCGCGTCGCGTGTGGGGGTTTGGGAGAAGGAAAGCGCCCAATCGGGATCATCCCGTCGCAGCGCCGTTGCGGAGTGTTTATCGGGGCGAAAGCGCAACAGCACGAGCGCCGGCGGTCTCCACGTCGTCCAGTCGATCGCAGCATGTCGGGGTTGGACGAATCCCCGCAGCCATCCCATTGCGCGGCTCGCACGGGCAGGCTTGTCATACCCCGGGCGGGCCAGAACTGCAATCGGCATCATCTTCGCGATCCGGCGCCAGTCACGCCACTGGTGGAACTGGGCGAGATTATCCCCCCCCATCAGCCAGATGAAGTCGCGTTCGGGGTGCTGCCGCTGCAGCGCTTTCAGGGTGTCGACAGTGTAGCGGGTGCCCAGCTGCTGCTCGATGGCGGTCGGGCGGATGATGCTGCGCCGTGCGACTTTGCGGGCCGAGCGAAGCCGGATGATCAGCGGCGCCATCCCTGCCTTTTCCTTCAGCGGATTGCCCGGCGAAACCAGCCACCAAACCTCATCCAGCCCAAGCGCCTTGGCCGCCAGAAGACTGATGTGGCGGTGGCCCGCATGGGCAGGATTGAACGACCCGCCAAGAAGTCCGGTGCGGATCAGGGCCGGGTCTGCCCGGTGCCGCGCACAACCCATTTATAGGTCGTCAGCCCCTCTAGGGCGACGGGCCCGCGCGCATGGAGGCGGCCTGTCGCGATGCCGATTTCGGCACCCAAACCAAATTCTCCGCCATCGGCGAACTGGGTGGAGGCATTCCACATGACGATCGCCGAATCGACGCTGTTCAAAAAGGCTTCAGCGGCGGTCGGGTCTTCGGTGATGATGGCATCGGTATGGTGGGAGCCATTGGTGTTGATGTGCGCCACCGCTGCCTCAACGCCGTCCACAAAGGCGACTGAGCAGATCGCGTCGAGATATTCGGTGGTCCAGTCGTCGTCGTTTGCGGGTTTGATGCGGGCGTCGAACACGGCCACCTCAGGCGTGCCGCGCACTTCGCATCCAGCGTCGATCAAGGCGGCCAGCACAGGGGCGGGGTCTGCAAAGTTGCGGTCGATGAGGAGGGTCTCCATCGATCCGCAAATGCCCGTGCGCCGCATCTTGGCGTTCAGCGCAATGTCGCGCGCCTTTGCGGGGTCAGCGTGCGGGTGGATATAGGTGTGGCAGATGCCGTCGAGATGGGCGAGCACAGGCACGCGCGCCTCGTCCTGCACGCGGGCGACCAATGCTTTGCCGCCGCGCGGAATGATGATGTCGATCAACCCGTGTGCCGCCAGCATTGCGCCGACGGCAGCCCGGTCCTGTGTCGGCACAAGCTGGATCGCGTCTTCGGGCAGCCCGCCTTTGATGAGGCCAGCACGAAGCGCGGCGTAAATGGCGCGGTTGCTGTGGACCGCTTCCGTCCCGCCCCGCAGGATCGCCGCGTTGCCGGATTTCAGACAAAGAGCAGCGGCGTCCGCTGTCACATTGGGGCGGCTTTCATAGATGATGCCGATGACGCCCAAGGGCACCCGCACGCGGGAGAGGAGAAGGCCATTGGGCCGCACCGCTTCATCAATCACCATGCCAACGGGATCGCGCAGGACCGCGACAGAATCGACAGCAGCTGCAATGCCTTCCAGCCGTTCAGGCGTTAGCCGAAGCCGGTCCAGCATGGCGGCCGACAGTCCATTCGCTTCACCGGCGTCGAGATCAAGTTGGTTCGCGGCCAAGATATCCTCAGCGCGGGCGCGCAGTTCCGCTGCTGCGAGATTGAGCGCGTCGGCCTTGCGCGCCACCGGCACATTGGCCAGCGCGGCGCTCGCGGCGCGTGCTTTTTTGCCCATGTCAGCAATTAATTGCTGTGCGGTGTCATCGCTCGTTTGCATCGCCGCCGGTTAGCAAAGCCCCGTTCAAAACGCAAAAGCGATGACAAGCGCAGGTCCGGCTGCAATACTCATCCTATGGCGGGTGAAATTGAGGCTGTGGGCGATATGGTGACAGGCGGGCTGCTGGCCCGTGCTGTCGAACCGAAGGCCGGTGAGGGGCATGCGGGCCAAGGCCTCTGCCTCAATTGCGGGGCAGAGGTGTCCGGCGCCTTTTGCACCGGCTGCGGGCAGAAGCTGCATCTTCATCGCACCTTGGGGGCGTTCTGGCACGACCTTGCTCACAGCGTCTTCCATTTTGACGGCAAGATCTGGCGGACCTTGCCCTTGCTTGCCTGGAACCCCGGGCATCTGACGCGCCGCTATATTCATGGCGAGCGGGCGAAGTTCGTCTCACCTTTTGCGCTCTTCCTGTTCAGCGTGTTTCTGATGTTCGCCATTTTCAGCTGGGTCACGCCGCACGGGACGTCGACCGCAAAGGCCCCGACACCCAAAGAGGCGGTGGTAGAGCTGGATGAGGTCAGGCAGGAGCTTCGCACGAAGATTGAGGAACTGGTCGTAAAGCGGCGGGATGCACAGGCGCGCCGCGCGCCGACGGACTGGATAGACGGGGAATCCGGGAAGACACAGGCGCTTCTCACCAAAATCGAGCAAGATAGGAACATCGACGTTTCTGCCGAGGCGATCACCAAAAGGCGGCTGGCCGTGAACCAACGCAATATGGAAACGGGCATTGCGGAGCTGGAAGCCCAAAAGGCCGAGGCGCTCAAGGCGGGGCAGGCAACCGTGGACATTCAGAACGACATTAATGCACTGAAAACGGCGCTGGCGGTGTTGACCGCGGCGTCCTCCAAGGGCGACGATGGCGCCTTCAAGGTGGATAAAGTGAACCTCGATTTCGGCTGGCCGGCCATTCAGGAAGCGGTTAAACATGCAGCCAAGAACCCGCAGTTGCTGATCTACAAGCTGCAGTCCAACGCCTATAAGTTCAGCTGGGCGCTCATCCCGCTAT
>JBBATT010000176.1:0-5279 GCA_040398605.1 Chakrabartia sp. | reverse complement strand
GGCTTTACCCAACCATCCGGCCCGGTGCCCGCTATTATGCGTCGCTCCGCCTGCTGGAGACAGTCAAGCGCCACGATCCGTCGATCTTCACCAAGTCCGGCATCATGGTTGGTCTCGGCGAAGAACGGCTGGAGGTCCATCAGGTGATGGACGATATTCGTTCCGCTGACATCGATTTCTTGACGATCGGCCAATATCTTCAGCCAACGCCGAAGCACGCCACCATTATGGAATATGTGACGCCCAAAACGTTTGAGGCCTATGCTGCCATCGCCCGCGCAAAGGGCTTCCTGCTGGTCGCCTCATCCCCACTGACGCGGTCTAGCTATCATGCGGACCGAGACTTTTCGTTGATGCGTGACGCACGGGCAGCGCAACTGGCCAATGCCAAACCATAACGAAACGCGGACACTCCCTTGGAGTGCAGAGCAGATGTTTACACTGGTGGCCGACGTTGGCCGCTATGGAGAATTTCTCCCTTGGGTCAGTGGTGTACGCGTAAAATCTAACACCGAAACTGAAATGATCGCCGACCTTTTGGTTGGGTTCAAAGCTCTGAAAGAGACGTTCACCTCACGCGTGCGAAAGGTGCATCCGACGTCGATTACGGTCGACTATCTCGATGGGCCGATGAAATATTTGCACAATGAATGGACGTTTCGCGATCTGCCGGAAGGCGGTTGCGCTGTCGACTTCATGGTCGACTTCCAGTTCAAATCCAAGATTTTCGAAGCGCTTGCAGGTCAGGTGTTTGAGCGGGCCTTGCGCAAGATGACCGGCGCGTTCGAGATGCGGGCTGAGGCCCTTTACAGTTCGGCGCCGGGAAGCAGCAATTCCAAAGCGACGAGTGCGGCCTGAACGCGGATTGGTCCGCGGCCGAGGTTTCCGAAATATTTGATGTCCGCAATGATATCGTCTGGATCAGATCCGCGCCGCGCGCGGGCGAAGACGACCGTTCCGACAGGCTTCTTTTCTGTGCCGCCATCTGGGCCTGCAATGCCGGTGATGGAAACAGAGACATCTGCTGTCGAATGATCGAGCGTACCCTGTGCCATCGCCCACGCTGTCGCAATCGAAACGGCACCGAAAGTTTCAAGAATATTCGAATCAACGCCAAGCACGCTCAGCTTCGCTTCGTTTGAGTAGGTGATGAAGCCGACTTCAAAGACATCGGACGATCCGGCAATCGATGTGAGCGCAGCTGACACAAGGCCGCCGGTGCAACTCTCAGCCACCGCAACGCGGCGCCCTTTTGCGCGGTTTTCGTCAATAACACGGCGGGCCGCGGCGACCAATTCTACCGGGAGTGCATCGTCCATTTAAAACTACTTTGTTGTGATTGGCTTACCGGCTCCGGCTGCCTGCGGGCAGATGGAAAACGGGGCCTTCGTTTTTGCGACGGCGGCCTGTGCCGGAGGACGGGCCGATAGTTCAAGGACAATTCCAACCAACTGCGACATATTCTCCGCGGGCAATGGCGCCAGCACCCTGGCGATGCGATCAATATCCCCGCATTTGGCAGGCTTGATGTCCTTCACGACGGCGGTTGAAATCCCAGCGGCGAGAAAGCCCTTCAATGCGTCATCAGGTAAATTGTCGAGAAATGAGGTATCTGCATCCATAAATTTGCGCATGGCGAGCTTTGCCGTCGGCCAACTTGTGGCGGCGGAAGGACGATAGCGACTGGCCAAGTTTTTGCCTGATCGGCTTAGATAGCCGTCTGGGCCGAGTGTTGGTGCACATTTGTTGCTAACCGAGGTGATGATGTCGGGCAGCGCAAAAGAAATCAGCCCATGGGCTTCCTTCGCCGTCAGACACTGACTGGCCGTTTGTGCGGTGGCTAAGGTCGGCATCGCGACGGATATGACGCAGCCGACAATGCAATGGATCAGTTTCGATGCCATGTTCACGCCTCCTCAGACAGTCGGATGGTCGCTGCGGCTTGGGCCGCGATGCCTTCTCCGCGACCAGTAAAACCTAGTCGTTCGGTTGTGGTTGCCTTCACGCTGACTTTTGTAAAGGGGACGCCCAGCATACCGGCGATTGCGGTGCGCATAGCATCCCTGTGCGGGCCGATTTTGGGTGCTTCACAGATGATGGTGACGTCCACATGATCGATCACGCCGCCCGCATCTCTGATAAGGCTTGCTGCGTGTTCAACAAAGCGATGTGACGCGGCGCCACGCCATTGGGGATCGCTGGGCGGAAAATGCGCACCAATGTCGCCATCGCCAAGCGCGCCAAGCAGAGCGTCGGTCAAGGCATGTAGCGCAACGTCTGCGTCACTATGCCCAGCGAGACCCTTTTCATGATCAATCTTGACGCCGCAGAGCCAAAGGTCTTCCCCCTCTGCCAGCCGGTGCACATCATAGCCCAATCCGGTCCGGCTGATGAGTTGCTGACTCCATTTGCGTTCGGCCTCCGCAAAATCGGCAGGCTGGGTGATCTTTTCCAGCATGGCATGTCCTTCCACGACAGCAACGTTATAACCGGCAGCGCGCGCCATTTGGGCGTCATCGGTAGCAGAGTTGCCCGTCCACCGATAATGCGCATCACGGATGGCGTCGGTCCGGAAGGCTTGCGGGGTCTGAACACGGATGAGCCCGGACCGATCAACCACATCGCCAAGATCTTCGCTTGCCTTTGCCAAGGTGTCGACCACCGGCAGGGCAGGGATGGCGCCATCAGCTGTGTCGAGCGCCGCAATCAGGCGGTCAATGACGGCCGCGGGCAGAAAGGGCCGCGCTGCATCATGGATGAGCACAATCCGGGCGTCGCCAATGGCGGTCATGCCGGCCGCGACGGAATGCTGACGCTCTGCACCGCCGACGACGATGGCATCGACCTGAATATCGCCAAGAGCGTGTGCAGCCAGCTCTGTCTGACCTTCGGCCACCACGACCACGATCCGATCAATGCGGGGGTGCCGGGAAAGCGCGCTCACGGCATGCGCCAGCAGAGCTTTTCCGCCGATGGTGACGAACTGCTTCGGCAGGCTTGTGCCCGCGCGCTCGCCCTTTCCGGCAGCGACAATGATGGCAGCAATTGTCATGGCGCTGGGCTTAGACACTCAAGACTGTTGCGCCGCAACACAAAAATGCGTAGAGCTTTTGCTGAAAATTTAGGCAAATCCATGCAGCAGTTGAACCCCATCTCTGTCGGCGGTGTCCGCATCGACGTTCCCGTCATTCTCGCGCCGATGACTGGCGTGACGGATATGCCGTTCCGCAAGGTCGTGCGGCAATATGGCTGCGGCCTCAATGTGACCGAAATGATCGCTAGTCAGGCCATGATCCGGGAAACACGGCAAAGCCTGCAAAAGGCGGCGTGGGACCCAATTGAAGAGCCCGTGTCGATGCAGCTTGCCGGCTGCACTCCCAAGGAGATGGCGGAAGCGGCAAAGCTCAATGAGGAACGCGGCGCGTCTATCATTGACATCAACATGGGCTGCCCCGTCAAAAAGGTCGTGAATGGCGACGCAGGCTCGGCGTTGATGAAGGACCTGCCACTCGCTGCCAGCCTGATTGAGGCGACGGTTAAGGCTGTGAAGGTGCCGGTAACGGTTAAGATGCGTATGGGTTGGGACGAAACGCGTCTCAACGCGCCTGAACTCGCAAAAATCGCCGAAGATCTTGGTGTGCAGATGATCACCGTTCACGGACGGACACGCAACCAGATGTATAAGGGCTCTGCGGACTGGGCCTTTGTCCGCCGCGTGAAGGATGCCGTAAAGGTGCCTGTCATCGTCAATGGCGACATTTGTTCGATTGATGACGCGAATACGGCGCTTGAACTGTCCGGTGCCGATGGGGTGATGATTGGACGCGGTGCCTATGGCCGGCCGTGGTTAATCTCCCAAGTCATGGCGGCATTGACCGGCGCCACCACGATCGCCGATCCCACGATCGAAGAGCAATATCACCTGATCGTCCGGCATTATGAAGATATGCTGGCGCACTATGGAGAGATGACCGGCGTCAACATGGCGCGCAAGCATATCGGCTGGTATACCAAAGGCTTGCATGGGTCTGCTGACTTCCGAAACGCTGTCAATCAGGTCAATGATCCTCGCACGGTGCTGGCGATGCTCGAACGTTTTTATGAACCATGGCTCAGCCGCGCGGCCGCCTGAAGGCGATTGAGACTCCGGCGGGGCCTTTGACTGCGGAAGACGTGGTCGCTGCCTCTCCCATCTCCATGTTGGTCATCGATGATGCGGCCGTGGTGCAGCACGTCAATGCGGCGGCAGAAATGCTTCTCAACTTGAGCGCGCAGAACATCGTCGGACGGGCGTTGCAGAATTTGCTTGCAATGCCGGATGGCTATGTGGGCGATGATGCCCCCTTTGCGGCTTATGATGCGAGCCTGCACCTGCGCAAAGGAACGGTGCTGCGCGCGGATGTGTTCGTGACGCCTTTTGCAGAATACGCAGGGTGGAAGCTTATTTCCATGCACTCCGGCGCAGCCACCCACCGCGTCGGCAATCGCGCCCATGGCGGCGGCACGCGGGCCGCGGTCCGCATCGCCGCTATGCTCGCGCATGAGATTAAGAATCCTTTGGCCGGGATCAAAGGCGCCGCGCAACTCCTCGGCCGCAGCGTCGATGCCGGTGCCCAGCGGATGACAAAGCTCATCCAGGACGAGGTCGACCGGGTGGCCAGCCTGATCGACCGGATGGAAGGGTTTACCGACACACGGAAGCTGGAGGGACAGGCGGAGAATATCCACGCCATTGTCGATCATGCCCGTGAAGTGGCGATGTCGGGATATGGAGACCGACTGATCATTCGTGAACTCTATGATCCGTCCTTGCCGGATGTGCTCGTCCATCGCGACTCAATGGTGCAGGTGGTCCTGAACCTGCTTAAAAATGCTGCGGAGACCGCAGAGCCCGGCACCAAGCGGAAGGTGACGATCACCACCTCGTTCCGGCACGGCGTTTCTGTCGCGGTTGATCCGGGCGGGCGGCGCGTATCGCTGCCCATTGAATTGTGCATCATCGATGACGGGCAGGGCGCGCCTCCGGAAATCGTAGAAAACCTCTTCGATCCCTTTGTGAGCAGCAAGCCAAAGGGTCAGGGCCTTGGCCTTGCGCTGGTAGATAAATTGACGCGCGATATGGGCGGTATCGTCCAATATGCGCGCGAAGGAACGCCGGAGCAGACGGTATTTCGTTTGCTTCTGCCAAGAGCGGACGGGCGGAGTTAATGGGGCAAGGTAAGGTTCTGGTTGTCGACGATGACGATGCCATCCGGTTGGTCATCACAGAGGCACTGACC
>JBBATT010000175.1:0-5280 GCA_040398605.1 Chakrabartia sp. | reverse complement strand
GACGAGGGCTTCCACCCGATGACCGTCTATTTCCCGCTCGTCGTCCACGGTGCGATGCTGGTTGAGCCGACCGAGACGGAGTCGAAGGCGACGCTTGATCAGTTCATCGGCGCGCTGCGGTCCGTTGCACGCCGCGCACGGCAGGGAGATGCGGCGCTCAAGTCCGCCCCGCATTTCGCCCCGCGCCATCGGCTCGATGAAACTTTGGCCGCACGCAAGCCAGTGCTTGTCTGGAAGGAGGCAGAACTGGCACAAGCCGCCGAATGACGACACCACAGCCATTCATCATCGACGCAGGGGAGGTGGAGAAGCGCCACGCCCCTGCAACCTTTCGTAACCGCGACGCTATTGCCGATGTGCTTGAGGCGGTTTTGCCGCCGTCCGGCACGGTGCTGGAGGTGGCGAGCGGGACGGGCGAACATATTGTCCATTTCGCAAATCGCTTCCCGCAGCTTGTCTGGCAGCCAAGCGATTATGCGGACGTGTCGCTCCCTTCTATTGCGGCTTGGGTGGCAGAAGCGGGGGTCACGAATGTGCAGCCTGCTGTCCAACTGGATGCCTGCCTGCCAGACTGGCCTGTGCCGCAAGCGGACGCCATCCTGTGCATCAATATGATCCATATCGCGCCTTGGGCCGCGACCATCGGCCTGATGGCAGGCGCCGGACGTCTGCTACAGGCGGGGGCGCCACTCTATCTTTACGGGCCATATCTGCGTGAAGGGGTGGAAACCGCGCCCAGCAATCTGGCCTTTGACCAGTCCTTAAAGGATCGCGACCCTGATTGGGGCCTGCGTGATCTGTCCGCCGTGACTGCACTCGCAGCAGGGCAGGGCCTGGTGCTCGAGCGTGTGATAGAGATGCCCGCCAACAACCTATCGGTCATCTTCCGCAAGGGCTAACGCAATTGGCAGCTTTACGTTTGTGTCACGGACCGCATAACCCTCCGTCATAAATAGAATCATGATGAGAGAGGATTTCCCCGCATGGCCGAGCTAGCCGACCTGCTGACGTTCGACGAGTTTTTAACTTACTGGGGCGCGGAACGCCGCGACCTTCTGGGAATGCGCGAGGAAGACCGGTTCTGGTCCTATGGCCAGTTGGAGGAGCGCACGGCGCGCGTGGCGTCCATGCTGCTCGCCGCAGGCCTGAAAAAGGGCGATCGCATCTGCTGGATCGGCAAGAATTCTGACATCTACTTCACGCTCTTTTATGGCGCGGCGCGGGTTGGCGTTGTCATGGCGCCCATTGGCTGGCGTCTGGCTGCTCCCGAATGGGCCTATATCGTCAACGATACCCAGTCGAAGATCGTGTTCACCGGGCCGGGTTTTGAGGCTACCGAAGAAGCCCTGAAGCCGCATCTCACCAACAACCCGCGCTTCATTGGAGAGCAGGAATCCCGCAAGCTGGTGGAGACGACCGAGCGCGTTGCGTTCACTGCCGCTGGCCCGGAAGATGCCGTGCTCCAACTCTACACATCGGGCACCACCGGCAACCCAAAGGGCGTGGAGATCTCCAACCGCAACTTGTTTGCTTTACGCAAAGGCACGGCGAACGCGGGCTTAGCTTATACCCAGTGGGAGGATGACGAGGTTGTCCTCGTCGCGATGCCGTGCGCGCATATCGGCGGCACAGGCTTGGGCGTCATGGCGTTGGCCAGTGGTCTGCCCGGCTATGTGCTGGCAGAATTTACGCCCGAAGGACTTTTTGACGCCATTGAAACCGGCGGCGTCACGCGCTTCTTCATCGTGCCGGCCGCGCTGCACATCCTGTTGCAACATCCGCGCTGTGCATCGGTGGATTACAGCCGCCTCAAATACATCCTCTACGGGGCTGCGCCCATTCCGCTCGAACTGCTGCGCGAATGCATCAAGACGTTCGGCTGTGAATTCATCCAGAATTACGGCATGACAGAGACGACTGGTACCATCGTGATGCTGCCGCCAGAAGACCATGATCCCAATGGCAATCCGCGCATGCGCTCTGCCGGCAAGGCGCTTCCGGGCGTTGAGCTTAAGATCGTCGATGGGGACGGCAACATTCTGCCCGTGGGCGAGGTAGGTGAAGTCGTCACCCGTTCCAGCAACAACATGCTCGGCTATTGGAACCTGCCCGATGCCACGACGAAGACACTCACAACCGATGGCTGGGTCTATACCGGCGATGCGGGGTATCTGGATGAAGACGGCTATCTCTTCATCCATGACCGCGTGAAGGACATGATCATTTCAGGTGGCGAAAACGTCTATCCCGCCGAAGTTGAAAGCGCGATCTATGGCCATCCGGCGGTGCTCGAAGTGGCCGTCATCGGCGTGCCCGACGACAAATGGGGGGAGGCGGTGAAGGCCGTCTGCGTCCCCAAACCGGGCACAACGATTGACCCGGACGACGTGATTTCCTGGGCGCGGGAGCGGATTGCGGCGTTCAAGGCCCCCAAGACGATCGATATCATCGAAGCCCTGCCGCGCAATGCGAGCGGCAAGATCCTCCGCAAGGACCTTCGCGCGCCTTATTGGGTGGGTCGCGACCGGCAGGTGAACTAAACATGTCTGGCGCGCTTGAGGCGTTTCGCGGAGAGGTCCGCGATTGGCTTGCTGCCAATTTGACCGATGAACTGCGTGAAGTGTCGCGCAAATCCACCAGCGTGTTCGTAGATAAGCAGCACACGCTGAAATGGCAGGCGATCCTCCATAAAAAGGGCTGGGTCGCGCCGACTTGGCCCGCGCAATATGGCGGGACCGGCTGGACGGAGGCGGAGCGCCACATCTTCTCGTCGGAATGCGCGTTGGCAGGGGCGCCGCCGCTCGCGCCCATGGGCCTGCGCATGGTCGCGCCTGTTATCATGCAATACGGCTCGCCTGAGCAAAAGGCGTGGTATCTGCCGCGCATCCTGTCGGGCGAAGATTATTGGTGTCAGGGCTATTCCGAGCCGGGGTCCGGGTCTGACCTTGCCTCGTTATCGCTGAAGGCGGAACGCGACGGGGACCATTATGTCCTCAACGGCTCTAAAATCTGGACCACGCACGCGCACTTCGCGAACAAGATGTTTTGCCTTGTGCGCACCAGCCGCGAGGGTCGGCCGCAGCAGGGCATCACCTTCCTGCTGCTCGATATGGACCTGCCCGGCGTCACGGTCCGTCCCATTCATTCGATTGCTGATGATCATGACTTTAATCAGGTCTTTTTCGAAGACGTTCGCGTGCCTGTGTCCGGTCGATTGGGTGAGGAAGATCAGGGGTGGGGCGTTGCCAAATATCTGCTCGAATTTGAACGCGCTGTTGCGCATTCAGCCGGGCTGAAGGCTGCGCTGTACGCAGTCATCGCCCATGCCGCCGCCCTTGATGATGGAGAGGGTGGCGCCCCGATCAGCACGCCTGCTATTCGTCGCAAAATCTCGATTCTCGCTGCACAGATCACTGCCATTGAAGCGAGTGAGGATGTCGTCATGGCGCAGGTTGCGCGCGGCCTGAACCCCGGCCCAGCCGCCTCAATGTTGAAGATTCAGGGCACGGAAACCGCTCAAAAGGTTCAGGAACTCGCCGTGGAACTGGCGGGCGACTATGCCGCTGTTAGCCAGCTTGCCGCGCGCCAGCCGGGCAGCAACGAAGCCGCTGTCGGTTCAGATATAGCCCTCACCGCCGTTCCGCGTTATTTTAATGGGCGGGCCGCCTCTATTTATGGCGGCTCGAACGAGATCCAGCGCGGGATCATCTCCAAACTGGTTCTCGGCCTTTGAGTGTGTGACCAGTTTTGGAGGGAAGTATGAATCCGCGTGCTATGGTTCAGACAATGATTGCGCTCGCTTCGGCGTCGCTGGGGTTGGTGGCCGCTCTGGCCTGGAATGAAGCGATCAAGGCGACGCTTGCGCTGCTCAATCTGGGCGACAACCTGATCGGCCTTTACACCTACGCCATCGTCGCGACAGTTATCGCGATCCTCGTGCTGGTGTATCTCGGCAAGCTCGCGAGCCATATCGGCGGCGATGCAGTGATCGAGCGGGAAGCTGAAGGCTAACAGATCCGGCGTCATTGCGAGCGAAGCGCGGCAATCCAGCAGGAGCGGCCAGCCCGTGGATTGCCGCGTCGCTTCGCTCCTCACAATGACGTAATATGCGCCTCGTCAGCGCGCCTTTTCGCGCTCCACGGATCTTTCAAACGCCGGTCGCGCCTTTAACCGCGCATACCAGGCCTGGGTGAGCGGCCCCAATTCCTTGTCAAAGCCGAACCCTGCCGCCAGATGCACCGCATAGCCCACGCAAATGTCGGCGATGGTGAAGCGGTCGGCTGCAAGCCATTCCCGCCCATCGGACAGCGCTTCTTCGATGGACTTGGCGCGGCCCATGAAGAAGCCCTTATAATCCTCAATGGCTTGCGGCAGCTTGCGCTCTTCAGGCTCCAGCCGCGTGTAGCGCAGCACGATGGTGAGCGGAAAAGTGAGTGTCGCGTCGCTGCGGTGTAGCCAGTTGAGATAGGGCAGATAGTCGGCTTCGTCCGGCCGAACCTCTAAGTCAGTGCCTGTGGCGATACGTTGGCAGATGGCGGCTGACTCCGTTAGCAGATGGCCATTTTCTTCCCAAGCCGGGATGGTGCCGAGCGGGTTAATGTCCTTGAAGTGCTTCGCAAACACGCGCGGCGGGAAAGGCCAGAGGCGTAGATCAATATCTGCAGCCGCCTCTTCTGCAGCCCAAAGACACCGGAAGGAGCGCGCACCAGCGCAGTGATGCAGAACGGGTAGGGTCATACGGTGATCTCTCTTGGTTTTTCGATAGATAGTCGATGCTCACGCCAGGCGATGTAAAGGCCACTGGCAATGATGATCGGCGCGCCCATCCATGTCGATGCGCTAGGCAGCACGTCCCAGATCAACAATCCATAGGCGGTTGACCAAATGAGGCTGGTATAGTCCATGCCGACGACGGTGGAGACTGGCGCGTAGCGCAGCGAAGCGGTGAGGGCGATCTGGCCGAGGCCGCCAGACAGACCGAGGGCCGCAATCAGCATCCACTGGTACGGGCTGTGTGTCGTCGTGCCCCAAGCCAAAGCTGCTTCGACCGGCCCCGGCAACGGCGCAAAATGAAGGATCAGCAGCATCGAGGAGGACAGCAGCGAAAAATAGAAAACCGTCGTTGGTGGCGCTTCTGTTTTACCAAGGTCCCGCAACTGCAGGCTGATGACGCCGATCATCAGCGCTGCCATTAGACCGACGAGCGCGCCCTTCAGCGGAAAGCCGCCGCTGCCTGGTTGGATGACGACCAGAACCCCGATGAAGCCGACAATAACTGCT
>JBBATT010000174.1:4887-5346 GCA_040398605.1 Chakrabartia sp. | reverse complement strand
TAAAAAGCGCCATACCCGGCGTGGTCGCCTGCGCAGCGAGCAGCAGGAACACGGCCCCGCCGAGCAAACCTCCGCACTGCATGATCTTGCGGACACGCGTGACGTCTGCCCCGCGCGCAATCCACCGGTCCGCCAAATGCGCGCTCAGATTGCCCGCGACAAACTGGCTGACCCATGGCCCCACCGCAAACAGCCCCGAACTCGCAATCGACAGATGCTGCACATCCCGGAAGTAACTCGGCAGCCAGGTCAGAAAGAGATAGAGCGTCCAGTTGGCGCAGAAGTGATTGACGATGAGCGCCCAGACTGCGGAATGGGAGAGGAGCTTGCGCCAGGGAATGTCGCTTTGCCCGACACCCACTTCGTCATCGAGATGCGCAAGATGTGCGCGCTCCGACACAGAGAGCCCGGGATGGGCCGAGGGGCCCCAAAAGGGTCCTATGAATTCCAAGGGTTTGG
>JBBATT010000174.1:0-4877 GCA_040398605.1 Chakrabartia sp. | reverse complement strand
AGAGCACCGCGAACGCGACTCCAAGAATACCGAAGACATAGAAGACGCTCTGCCAGCCATGGTTCGCGATGAGCCAGCCGGTCAGCGACAGCGCGAAGATCGTCCCGAGCGGAATGCCCGTGAGGTTGACGGCCGCCGCGCGGGACTTTTCGGCCTTGGGAAACCAGCGCGCCAGAAGGTTGTAGACTGCCGGAAAGCTCGCCGCCTCCCCCACACCCATCAACACGCGTGTGGCAATCAATGCGGCAAAAGAGAGGCCCGCCGCAATTGGCGTCAGGAAGGTGAAGATCGACCAGCCAATCAGCGCAACGCCAAGCAGCAGCTTTCCGCCATAGCGATTGGCGAGCCACCCGGCGGGTACCATCGCGGCCAGATAGCCGATGAAGAAGGAGGAGAGGACGAACCCTTTGGTCGTCGCCGACCAGCCGAACTGTTCGGCCATCGGGATGATCGCCACCGAAATGTTGACCCGGTCGATGTAACAAATGAACGTCGCAAGAAAGCACATCCCTGCAACAACATAGCGCTTGGGCACGCCGCCCCCGGCCGCATTCGCCATCCCATCCTCCCCTTATCGTTGGGCGGAGTGTGCGGGCGCGCGCCGGGTGATGCAAGCCCGATTGTTAGCCGAGGGCGGCCTGTTTTTCTTCCGCCAATCGGTCCAGCTCAGCGCGCGATTTCTTTTCCGAACTGGTCTTTAACTGGCCGCAAGCGGCATCGATGTCGCGGCCACGCGGTGTGCGGATGGGGGCAGAGATGCCGCCGTCAAACACGATGTTTGAGAAGGAGCGGACACGTTCGGGCGTCGACGTATCATACGGTGCGCCGGGCCAGGGGTTGAACGGAATGAGGTTCACCTTGGCATGCAGGCGGTACTTCTTGATGAGGCGGACAAGTTCGCGCGCTTCGTCGTCGCTGTCATTCTTGTCTTTGAGCATGACATATTCGAACGTGATGCGCCGCGCATTGTTGACACCGGGATAATCGGCGCAGGCCTGAAGCAGTTCCTCAAGCCCGTATTTGCGGTTGATCGGCACGATCTCGTCACGGACTTCCTTGGTCACAGCGTGGAGCGAGACGGCGAGGTTGACGCCAATCTCTTCGCCGGCACGCGCCATCATCGGAACGACGCCCGAGGTGGAAAGTGTGATGCGCCGCTTCGACAGCGCAAGGCCATCACCGTCCATCACAATCTTCAATGCATCGCGCACGGCATCAAAATTATAGAGTGGCTCACCCATGCCCATCATGACGATGTTGGTGAGCAGACGCCCTTCGGGCTGCGATGGCCATTCGCCCAGACTGTCGCGCGCGAGCATGACTTGCCCGACAATTTCGCTCGCCGTCAGATTGCGGACCAGCCGCATCGTGCCGGTGTGGCAGAAGCGGCAGTTGAGCGTGCAGCCAACTTGCGACGAAACGCAGAGCGTCCCGCGGTCTGCATCGGGGATGAAGACCATTTCATAATCCTGCGCATCCGGCGCGCGGAGCAACCATTTGCGTGTCCCGTCGGAAGAGACCTGCGCCTCCACCACTTCAGGCCGGCCGACGACGAAATGATCCGCCAGAAACGGGTGCTGCGCCTTGGCAATATCGGTCATCTGCGCAAACTCAGTCGCGCCGCGATTATAGACCCAGTGCCAGATCTGCTTGCCGCGCAGCTTGGCGGCCTTGGCGTCGAGACCGGCGGCTTCCAACTCGGCGCGGATCTGGTCTTTCGACAGGCCGACAAGGTCAACGCGGCCGTCTTCGCGCAAGGTCGGGGCGCGGGGAATCGCGACGGGATCGATATGTCCGGGAATCTGCATGGCGGGGCGTATAGGGCGAGTTGGGTAGAAAGGCTAGTTTCGGGGAATTTGAAGAACATTTGGTTCGCGCAGAGACGCAGAGGGCGCAGAGATCCCAAAATCAATCGTCGTGCTGAACTTGTTTCAGCATGACGAGAGGGGAGCGCCAACCGCCCCCGCGTGAAACTTTCGCCCTTCACGCTGGCAGGCTCCCGCGCATCATGCCATCAGTCGTCTGGAGAGGACGAACACACGATGAAGACCACCGTTCGCGACGCCACCATCGAATTCATGCGCCAAGTCGGCATGACGACGATTTTCGGCAATCCCGGCTCCACCGAACTGCCGATGTTCCGCAATTTCCCTGAAGACTTCCGCTATGTGCTGGGCCTTCAGGAATCGGTCGTGGTCGGCATGGCGGACGGATATGCACAAGCGACGCGCAATGCGGCGATGGTCAATCTGCACTCGGCCGCAGGCGTCGGCCATGCGCTGGGCAACCTCTTCACCGCGTTCAAGAACCAGACGCCTTTGGTTGTAACAGCGGGGCAGCAGGCGCGGTCCATATTGCCCTATGAGCCCTTCCTCTTTGCCGAGCGCGCGAGCGAATTTCCAAGGCCCTATGTCAAATGGTCGATCGAGCCTGCGCGCGCCGAGGATGTGCCCGCCGCCATTGCCCGCGCCTATCACATAGCGATGCAGGCGCCGCAGGGTCCAACCTTCGTTTCGGTGCCGGTTGATGATTGGGACCAGCCCTGTGACCGATTAGAGGTCACCACTGTGTCCCGACAGGTGCGCGGCGATGCAGCGATGCTTGGCAATCTGGCACAAGCGCTCGCCACCGCCCGCAATCCGGCGATTGTGGTGGGCGCAGGCGTCAGCCGTGACGATGCGTGGGATGAAGCCATTGCGCTTGCCGAACGGCACAAGGCCGACGTCTGGGTCGCGCCGATGGCCGCGCGCGCGGGCTTTCCGGAAGACCATCCGCTGTTCCAGGGCTTCCTGACGGCGGGGCGCGAACCGATTGTCGAAAGCCTTCAGGGCCATGACCTCATCCTCGTGCTCGGCGCGCCGACCTTCATCTACCACGTCGAAGGCTTTGGCCCGCACGTGCCCGAAGGCGCAAAGCTGTTCCAGATTGTCGATGACCCCAACATGGCAAGCTGGGTGCCGACGGGCACGTCGATTGTCTCGTCGCTCAAGCCCGCGCTGACCGAATTGCTGGCGGGGCCCAACCCCATCGCGCGCACCGCCCCTGCGCCGCGCGCCGCGTTCGATCCACTTCCAGCCAGGCCGCTGACCGACGCCTATCTGATGCAGCGCATGGCCGCGCTGCGCCCCAAGGGCAGCATCATCGTCGAGGAAGCGCCCAGCACACGCGGGCCGATGCACGACCATCTGCCGATCCTCGCGCCAGACACCTTCTACACCTGTGCGAGCGGCGGCCTTGGCCATGGTCTCCCCGCCAGCGTCGGTGTCGCACTCGGACGTCCGGGCGAGAAGGTCATCTGCCTGCTCGGCGACGGCTCCTCCATGTATGCCATCCAAGGCCTCTGGACCGCCGCCCAGCTGCGCCTGCCGGTCAGCTTCATCATCGTGAACAATGGCGGCTACGAAGCGCTGATCAACTTCGGACGGGTTTTCGGATTGCAGCAGACCGTGGGCACCGACCTCTCCGGCCTCGACTTCGTCTCCATCGCGCACGGGCAGGGCGTGCCGGGCGTGCGCGTATCCACGGGCGATGATCTGGATGCGGCGCTGCGCCACTCGTTCGCGGCAGAGGGACCGACGCTGGTTGAGGTGATGGTGGACTAGGAACCAACGAGCCACCCCTACCCCTCAGCGCTTACCCTGAGCTTGTCGAAGGATGGTTCTTTCTTTTCACCTCAGCCCACAGAAGAACCACCCTTCGACAATCTCAGGGTGAGCGGTGAGGGAGCTGGGTCAGTTCACCCATGCGCCCCAAAGTGATTAGCAATCGCCGTCCCGATCCGCAGGCACAAAGCATAAGCCTGATCAATGGGCGTTATGTAGGCGGACTGGATGCCGGCATAGGCTTGCCCGTCGCCATCGGGATAGTCGGTGGGTTCACTCACCGTGAAATCGTCGATGGAGGGCGCTGAGACAGGGAAAGCGCGGCGAAGCTGGGCGAGCGCGTCGTCGATGCGCAGCGTGAACACCATTTCCAGCACATCGTCGCGGCTGATGTCGTTGGAGCGTGAGAAAGCGGGGATCTGCACCGCCTTTAAAAACATGTGCTGCATCAGCGCGAGGCGGAGCGCATGGAGCGCACCCAAGGACCGGCGAACATCTTCGCGCGCGCCTTCATTCGTCGTCTCATCCTTGGGCAGCCGGTCGAGCAGGCGGTGCAGCTTCAACCCATCCACCCGCAGCCGTGACGCCAACCGCCGGAACACGCCAGTGCGGTCATCCTTGGTCAGATGTTCCGCAAGCGAGAGGCAGGCCGGTTCCAGCGCCGTCTCCGTCCCACGATAAGGGCGGCTCGCCCAATAAGCAGAGTTGAACAGCTCCCCATAAGCCGCGACCGATTTGATGCTGGCCATTCTGTCCGACGCACGCAGCATTCGCACGAGCGACCTGCCGCGACGTGAGGTGGAAAGCACCTCAGCCACGCCTTCCAGATCCTCGCCCGCCGCTGTGCCAACGCCCGCAATGACGTTCACGGGATAGCCGAGTTGCTGGAGGATCGCGTTGTGCGGGATGGCGCGGATTTGGCGCAGGCTCATGTCGCGGTCCGCCGCCAAGTCTGACTGACGGCGCGATTTGCGGCTGCCGGTTTCGTTGAGCAGGCCCAAGCCGAATGCGGTGACCGCGCGGGCATAGGTGCGCGATTCCAGATGCTCGCGCTGGACGCGCCTTATGCCGCGATAGAAATCGAGCGTGATGTCGGTGCGCGTGTAAAAGGGGTCCTCGCCCAGTGGCAGCGGCGTCAGTTCTGCTTCAGCAATGCGGGTGAAGGTCGCGAGGGCGAGGGTGGGATTGCGGAAGAGCAGATAGCCGTCCCCGCCCTGGAAGCTCGCCTCCAACTCGGTCGCGATGCCATTCGTGGCGAACTGTTGGCGTGCCCAC
>JBBATT010000173.1:0-5354 GCA_040398605.1 Chakrabartia sp. | reverse complement strand
CATCACCCCCTCCATCCGCGTCCTCAAGGCAACGATCAAGCAGGTCGACCAATGGATGAAGCCGGAAAAGCGCAAAGCGGAGTTTCCGCTTGGCCTGCTCGGTGCAAAGGCGGCGGTCGAATTTCAGCCTAAGGGCGTGATTGGGATCATCTCGCCCTGGAACTTCCCTGTGCAGTTGACGATGGGCCCGCTGACCGGTGCCTTTGCTGCCGGCAACCGCGTCATGGTCAAATCGTCCGAATACACGCCGACAGTGGCTGAGTTGTTTGAAACGGTCGGCCCGCAATATTTCTCGCAAGAAGAAGCCGCCTTCTTCTCGGGCGGTCCTGACGTGGGACAGGCTTTTGCAGGCCTGCCGTTTGATCACATCCTCTTCACTGGCGCGACTGGGGTGGGCAAGCACATCCTTCATGCAGCGGCCGATAATCTCACGCCTGTGACTCTGGAGCTGGGCGGCAAATCCCCGACGATCCTTGGCCGGTCCGCCAATATCGAAGCCGCCACACAGCGCATCGCGCTCGGCAAGATGTTGAACGCAGGCCAAATCTGCCTCGCGCCAGACTATCTGATGGTGCCTAAGGAACAAGAAAACGAGATTGTGGCAGGGCTGCAAAAGAGCGTATCGGTCATGTATCCAACGCTGCTCGACAATCCCGATTACACCTCCGTCATCAATGCCCGTCACCGCGACCGGCTCAATGGGTATCTGGATGACGCGCGGGAAAAGGGTGCGGAGATCGTCGAAGTAAACCCCGCCAATGAAGATTTTTCGGCCTCCAACGGCAACAAGATGCCGCTCTATCTCGTGCGCAACCCAACGGACGACATGAAGGTGATGCAGGAGGAGATTTTTGGTCCCGTACTGCCGATAAAGACCTATGAGCGCGTTGAAGAGGCGATCGCCTATGTGAACGCCCATGACCGGCCTTTGGGGCTCTATTACTTCGGCCAAGATGACAGCGAGAAGCGCACCGTTCTGGACCGCACCATTTCAGGCGGCGTCACGGTCAATGACGTGGTTTTCCACGTGTCGATGGAAGACCTGCCCTTTGGCGGTGTCGGCCCATCGGGCATGGGGTCCTATCATGGGTTGGACGGGTTCAAGACCTTCAGCCACGCCAAGAGCGTTTATCACCAGCCGAAGATCAATGTATCTAAGCTTGCCGGCCTGATGCCGCCTTATGGGAAGACGACCAAGTCCTCCATTGCGCGCGACTTTAAGGCTTAAGACACACGGCGCAGAACGGGGCGGGCACCTGTCGGGCGAAGGTCCGACAGGCTTTCGCTCGCCGCAACAAGCGCTTCAACATGGGCGGCAGCCATCGGACGGGAAAAGAGAAAGCCCTGAAGGTGGGAGACGCCGACGTCTTTCATCACCGCGAGCTCAGCTTGGGTCTCAACCCCTTCGGCAATGATTTCGCGCCCGAGGATGCGGCCAAAGCCGACAATGGCGCGGATCATTTCCGCACCACGCGCATTGCCATCGATGGCGGCCACATAGCTGCGGTCGATCTTCAGCTTGTCGAACGGGAAGTCCCGGATGTAGGCGAGGCTGGCATAGCCCGTGCCAAAATCATCGAGCGACAGGCCAAAGCCATGCTCCTTCAAGATGGTGAGCGTCCGCACAGTGCGCGGGTCATTCGTCATCAGGATGGACTCGGTGATTTCCAGCGTGATGCGGCTTGGCGACACGCCGTGAATACGGGTCGGCTCCAGCAGGTCCTGTAACACCGACGCGGATTTAAGCTGGACGACTGAGACGTTGATGGCCGTCGCAATGCTTGGCCAGCGGCGGCTGTCCTGAACCGCCTGGTCGATCACAAACCGCCCGATGTCAGCCATGAGCCCACAATTTTCGGCGAGCGGAACGAAGACATCTGGGGCAACATTGCCATGCTTTGGCGACGTCCAGCGCAACAAGGCTTCAACCGAACTGATCAGGCCTGTCTCAGCATCGATGATTGGCTGATAATGGAGAACAAGCTCCCCCTTCGAAATCGCATGCCGCAGATCCGTTTCCAGCGCACGGCGGCTTTCGATCTGCGCGGCCATAGCCGGGGCAAAGCGGATGACGCCACCACGATTGCGGACTTTCGCCTCATGCATGGCAATGTCGGCATCACGGATCAGGTCTTCCATCGCCCGATCAGATGTCGCTGTGGCCATACCGACCGAAGCCGAGAGATCAAAAACATGCCCGTTGACGTCAAAGGGCGCGGCAAAAGCCGCCATGATCTGAAGCGGGAGGCTGTCCGCATCTGAAAGGGCTGCGCAGTGTCGCAGGACGGCAAATTCATCCGCGCCAAGCCGCGCGACAAAATCCGTGTCAGCCAAGCCATGCCGCAGTCGAAGTGCCACGCCCTGAAGAATGCTGTCCCCCGATTGGTGGCCAAGCGTGTCGTTAAAATCCTTGAACCGATCGAGATTGATGACAGCGACCGACAGCCGCTCGCCCGATTTGGTGCCACGCTGCGCATGGGCGAACAGTTCGGCCTCCAGCTTCCTTCGGTTCGGCAGCGAGGTGAGCATGTCGTGATGCGCGAGATAAGAAGCTTCGGCGCCCTGCCGCACAAGCTCCCTCGCAGTGTTGCGCAACCGCATTGCGAGAATCCCCACGCTTGATGCCAGCAACGGGACGGCAAGGGCCATAGGAGATACGGCTGAAAGGACGCTGAAATCTGTCACGAAACCACGTGTAACCAACAATGGTTAACGTGCCGTTTGCTCAATCCTGCGGGAAACACGCACAGGATCGACAGAAGCGCTGCAGGCAGAATCAAATGAGGGCCAGCGTTGCCGCTGACCCTCACTACGCTGGTTGGTTTGGCTTCCCGCTTCTGGTCTTGCGACCGGTCCGCTTCTTGCTGCACCGCCTTTGCGTGCTTGCGAACATTTGCCTTGCGGCCTCCTGTTCGCCCGGGGTCCCCTCCGATATCCCGCTTCTACATGGCTTGCGCCAAAGTTGCCGGGCTCTTTGCGAACACCCTGCCCTTGCTTTCGGTTTGCATCGCTTGCGCTCAGCCACCTGTCTGCTTGGGCGAAGCCTTCCCTTCAAGTTCTTGATTTCTCAAGGAACTGTTTGTTCCGGCTATGGTTGAAGGCTCTCATGATGAGCTGAGTCGGTCAAACCAAAATGGCATGGTTGCACCTGTGGATAACGGGGATATCGTGGATGAAACGGCGCGCGATTTGAAAGATAGAAAAAGCGGGCCTGAGGAGAAACGAAATGACAGCACCCCAATTGCTCATGACCAACTTGATCATATTGGCGGCGACCATGACCGCATTGTGGGCCTATTGCGTCCGCATCCGCGACGTCTCTGTCATCGATGCCTTCTGGCCGTTGGGCATGGTGATCCTCGCGGGCACCACCGCGCTGCTGACGGATGGTTCGCCGGTCCGCAGCGGCATCCTTTTGGCGCTGACAGCCCTTTGGGGCCTCAGGCTTTCGTTCCACCTCTTCGTCCGCTGGCGTGGGCATGGGATTGATCCCCGCTACGCCGCCATCCTCGGTCGCCTGATGGACAAGAAGGGATGGAGCTTCGCCAAAGCGTCCTTCCTGCAGGTGTTCGCCATGCAGTGCATGCTCCTCATTCTTGTCTGCCTGCCCGCCCAATTGGGGCAGATTTCGGCGGAACCAGCGTCCATTGGCATGTTTGGCTGGATCGGCATTGCGATCGCCCTCACCGGCATCGTCTTTGAAACAGTCGGCGACGCGCAACTCACGGCGTTCCGTGCCAATTCCGCCAATGCCGGAAAGGTTCTTGATACGGGACTATGGCGCTACACCCGGCATCCCAACTACTTCGGCGATGTCTGCACATGGTGGGGCATTTGGCTGGTCGCAGCGGAAACGACGATAGGCCTGTATTCCGTTATCGGGCCACTGATCCTCACCTTCCTGCTGACCCGGGTGTCGGGCGTGCCTATGCTGGAGCACCGTTTGAAAAAGAACCGGCCGGACTATGAGGCCTATCTGCGCCGCACGTCCTCCTTCATTCCTTGGCCGCCCCGACGCGATCGATAAGCGCGACGAATCACAGTGTTCGTTGCCGTGGGTTCAGATTATTTGCGCCATGATGGCTCTAGTCCTTGAAAAGAGAGGCACAGGAGCTTTGTTATGCGTAAGATGTTTCTCACCCTATTTGCCGCGGCTATGACGCTGCCAACATTGGCCGTCGCGACGCCTGCAGAAGCCCGTGACGGACACCGTTACCGCGAATGGCGCGGTGATGACGGTCGCACCTACTGCCGCAGATCAGATGGCACCGTCGGCCTTGTCGTGGGCGCCGCCGGTGGTGCTCTGCTTGGACGCGCGATTGTCACCCGCGGCGAACGTGGGACGGGCACCATATTGGGCGCCGCAGCCGGCGCCTTGGTCGGGCGTGAGCTCGACCGGAAACGCCGCTGCCGCTGATCCAACCTACCCCGCGGGACGGACCTTAGCTGTAGCTGGGTTCGTCCATCCAGGGGGAGAAGTGCGGGAAATTCTCGCTCACCTTATCTGGATACACCGCAGGGCGCTTTTCGAGGAAGGAGGACACGCCTTCCTTGGCATCTCCGGCTGCACCGCGTGCCCAGATGGCGCGGCTATCAAGCTTATGAGCTTCCATCGGGTGGGCGGCCCCGAGCATACGCCACATCATCTGACGCGTCAGGGCAATCGAGACCGGCGCACTTTCAGCCGTGAGTTCGTGCGCAAAGGCCCGTGCGGCTGCCAACAAGTCCTCAGGTGCATGGACCGAGTGGACGAGCCCGCCCTTCAACGCTTCCTCTGCGCCGAAGACGCGGCCGGAATAGCACCACTCCAGCGCTTGGCTGATACCAACGAGACGGGGCAGGAACCAGCTCGATGCCGCTTCCGGCACAATCCCCCGACGGGCGAACACAAAACCGAAGCGCGCGCTGCTGCTAGCCAGGCGGAAGTCCATCGGCAATTGCATTGTTACACCGATACCGACGGCGGCGCCATTGATCGCACCGATGACAGGCTTCTTGCAGTTAAAGATGCGCAGCGTCAGGCGACCGCCGCCATCGCGAGCGTCCTCATGACTGAGGTCGATCGACCCATCCGCGTTGACTGCGCCTGCATTCGTGTCGCGATCATCACGGTCGGCATAGTCAAAGGTCTTCGCTCCAGCTGACAGGTCTGCGCCTGCGCAAAAGGCGCGATCCCCTGCGCCCGTCACGATCACAGCCCGAACGGAGTCATCCGCATCTGCAACGTCGAACGCAGAAATCATTTCCTGCATCATTTCGCTGGTGAACGCGTTCATCTTTTCCGGACGGTTCATTGTGAGGGTCAGGATACCTTCGGAGATATCGACCTTGATTGTGTTGTAATCGGCCATGTC
>JBBATT010000172.1:2600-5369 GCA_040398605.1 Chakrabartia sp. | reverse complement strand
CGCCCCGGCGTCATGCTGTCACAGGCCGCACGCACCTATGTGCGCCGTTTTGGCGTTCTGCCCGGCAATCGTGTCGTGATCGCCACCAATAATGACGATGCCTATAAAACGGCCCAAGCCCTGCAAAATGCCGGTGCCGAGATTGTGGCAATCCTTGATGCGCGGCCCGATTTTTCGGACGCGGCCGTTGGTGCTGAGTCCGCTGGCCTTCCGGTCTGGACGAACGCCGTTCCCTGCAGCGTCACGGGCGCACGCCATTGCCTGTCCGGCGTCACGGCGATGGTCGACGGACAGCCGAAGAGCTGGAAGGCTGATCTGATCGCCGTGTCGGGCGGGTTCACACCTGTCGTCCATCTGCACATGCAGGCGGGCGGCACGCTGGATTGGAACGAGGCGGCCCAAGCCTTCATGCCCGCAGCCTCGCGCCAGAATGTGACCACCATCGGCGGTGCTGCAAACCCGGACCCCATCTTCCCGGCCACGCCCGTTTCCAACCCCAAAAAGAGCTTCATCGATTTCCAGAACGATGTGTCGCTCGCCGACGTCGATCTGGCATGGGCTGAAGGGTACCGCTCGGTCGAGCACCTCAAGCGCTACACCACGCTTGGCATGGCGACGGATCAGGGCAAGCTCAGCAACATGGCCGCCTTGGGCCGTCTTGCGGAAAAGCAGGGCGTCTCCATTCCCGAAGCGGGGCTGACGACCTTCCGCCCGCCTTACACGCCGGTCAGCATGGGGCTTATCGCAGGGGCTGGTGCCAAGAATGCGGGCGCGCACGTCCGCCGCTTGGCGCTGTACGATGTCCACGTCGCCAAGAACCCGATCTGGCAGCCGCTTGGCTATTGGTTCCGCCCGCGCGCCTATCCGCAGGGACAGGAGAATTTGGCACAGGCAGCCCTTCGTGAGGCAAAGGAAGTCCGCACCGGCGTCGGGATGACGGACGTGTCGACCCTCGCCAAGTTTGAGGTGAGCGGCCCCGATGCCGCTGCCTTCCTTGAGCTCATCTGCGCAACGACGGTCAGCAAGCTCGCTGTTGGGCGAGGCCGTTACACCTTCATGCTGCGCGAAGACGGCATTGCCTTTGACGACGGCACCGTCTGGCGTCTGGATGAGAACCGCTATCTGTTGACCAGTTCAACCGGTGGTGCTGACCGGATGGCGACGCATATCTCCTATGTCCGCCAGTATCTTTGCCCGACGTTGAAGGTTTCGGCTGTCAACGTGCAGGAACATTATGCCGGGATCGCCATTGCCGGCCCCAAGGCAAAGGCGGTGATGGATGCGCTGATCAAGGCGGACAGCCCGCGTCATATGTCCACCGTTCCGGCCGAAATCGCTGGCATTCCCGTGATCGTCCTTGCCGCAAGCTATAGCGGCGAACGCGCCTTTGAAGTCTATGTGGAGGCAAGCAAGGCCGCAGCCGTCTGGACCGCCTGTGAAGCAGAAGCGACCGCACAGGGTGGCTGCCTCTATGGCCTAGAGGCAATGGAATTCCTGCGGATTGAAAAGGGCCATCTCGTCGTTGGCGGCGAAGTCGACGGTCGCATGACCCCCATGGACCTCGCACTGGACAAGATGCTCAACAAGGCCGGTGGATATATCGGGGCCACAGGCCTATCCCGCCCGGCTTTGGCCGAACCCGGCCGCCGCCAGTTGGTTGGTCTTGAAGCCATTTCAGGCGACATTCCCGAAGGCGCGATGCTGATTACGCACAAGGGTGGCTCACCGCACGGCCATGTCAGCGCCGCCGCTTTCCGGATCTTGGAGGGCGGCTCGGTCGCCCTTGGCCAGTTGAAGGATGGCTTTAGCCGGCACGGCGAAGAGCTGATCGCCTCCTCCCCTACGCGCGGCCAAGAAGCCCGTGTTCGCGTGGTCCATCCGCACTTTTATGACACCGCAGGAGAGCGTTACCGTGACTGATGTAACCATGACGCTCCTGCCCGCAGCGCCGCTCCACGTCTTTGAGATTTGGAGCAACCCTGCGGCTGTCGCCAAGCGCTTCAAGTCCGTCACAGGCTTCGCTCTCCCAGCCACGGGAAAGTCTGGCGGCAGTGACGCGTTGCGTATGATCCGCTTCGAGCCGACCGTGTGGCTCGTGGAAGGCGATATCAGCGCTCTGAGTGACATCCTGGCCGACGACGGCGCAATCACTGCAATAGGCGGCGGGACCGTCCGTGTGCGCCTCTCAGGGGGCGGCTGGCGGACCCTGCTGATGGAAGGCGGCGTCTTCAATGCCGAAGACCCTGCGTTCACCGCTGGCTGCAGCGCGGCCACCATCATTGATCACGTCAATGTGCGCTTGCATGTCGTCAGTGACGATGCGTGCGACGCCTATGTCCCCTTGAGCTTCAGCGCCGACCTCCTCCATTTCTGGAAAGAGGCGGCACTCAGCCTGTTCGAGGGCGTCTCCTGCTGACGCAGCCGCTCGGCTGACTACTCCGCCTTTTGCGGGGCGGCGGCAGGCAGATGCTGGAAGATCAAACCGCGTGCACGGCGCTGCTGGAACCCCTTCCACAGCGTCACATCCGGACCACCCGGGCTATAGGCGCCCCAAGACGTGCCCGTCGGCGCTTTCCATGTGCCGACATCGGAGTCTTCGTTCGGAACGTCGAGATAAGCCTGCTCGGCACGCATGCCCCGCAGATTCGCGTCAAGGAATGCGGTGATGAAGTGCAGGCTGATCGCGTTGATGCGGTCTTTCCGCCAGATCGGATCTTCAAACCAGTCAATATCCCACAAGGTATCGAGCATGCCCTCAGGCGCGGGATT
>JBBATT010000172.1:0-2500 GCA_040398605.1 Chakrabartia sp. | reverse complement strand
AGGCTCGCGCCCCCCGCTGTCAGCACGCCAAAGCCACCCTGCGAATAGCCGATCAGCGCCACATTTTCGGGGTCAATCTGCGCGCCTAAAGTTGCCCGCAATTGTGCCGCCACAAAGCTGATGTCGACGGGCCGGTTATAGGTCGGTGCTGAACTAACGACAGGTGCCACAACATAGCGGTTTGGATCAACGTGATGGATCGCCGCGACAACATAGCCCTTGGACGCCAGATTTTCAGTCAGCCAAGTCATCAAAAGCGGGTCATTGCCATAGCCGTGCGACAGGATCACCAATGGATGCCCACGGCCGACTGGCTTTGCATTGGGAGCGGCCAGCCCGGGTTGCGTAAAGGCCGTCGGCCCATGGGGCGGCTCACCCCATAGAGCGCCGCGATAGGTCATGCGCGCCTGCCCTTTGCGGACGTCAGCCGGATACCAGATATCGACCTTCAAGGATCGGTCGTGCAGCGCGACGGCGCTCGATTCTGGATCAGGATGTTCCAGATCGGGCTGGGCCTTATGGACAAAAGTTACGGAGCGGAACCCGACGCCGTCTTTCCCCAAAGGCGCAAGCTCCGGCGCATCGACGCCGATGTTAGCCGGGCCATGCTGCATCGGCCCCGCCAAAGCTGGCGACGCTAGCCCCAGCATGAGGCCCAAAAGGATATCACGCTTCATCGCTGCTCACCGAAGCACTTGGCCATCTCAATTGTTCCTCAATCCATGGATATTCTGATGTGACACTCGCAAATGTCTTTTCGCGCAAAACCCTTTGGCAGACGGACGCTGTCAGTTTCGGGATATCGCCCAATTCCCCTGCGCGCGCAACGACTTGCACCTGCCGTGCAAACCGCCCGCGCGTCATCGGTTCGGGCCTTAGATGGGGGAGCAGTTCGGGCACGGCGGCAAGGCATACCGGCGTCGTAATGGTCCATCCAAGGCCTGCCGCCACCAGCCCCAATTGTTGGTGCGACGACTCCACCTCAATCTGATGAGGCACCTTCAACTTCATGCGGACAATCTGGCGCTCGATTTGCTGGCCGGTGCCCGTCAACCGCGAAAAGCGGATGAGCGGCAGCGAGACTTTCTCATCCGTAATGTCGATTGACCCTTGGTACCGGGCTGGGAATACCAGGATGAAGCTCTCTTCGATGACAGGATGAAGCTCCAGCGCGCCGCGGTGCTCCAGATTGAAACTGCCCGTAATGAGCACATCAATATCCCGCGCCAGAAACTCGGCCTGATGCTCCATGGAGATGCCGGAGCGGATGTTCCAGCGATCTGCACGGCCGCTCAACTCACTCAGGATCGGTGTCGTCAGCTCATTGGCCAGACTGAACGACATGGCCATAGTGATACTGGAAATGGGCAGGTTCGCGCCTTCACGAACCTCATCATAGGTCGATCTTGCCTGCGCAATGAGAGACTGGCCGCGCGCAAAAAGCGATTTGCCACTCGCCGTCAGCCCCATGGGCCGCATCGTCCGGTCAAACAGCGGAGCACCGATTCCGGATTCCAGCTTGGCAATGGTTTGGGAAACGGCAGACTGGGTGACTTGCAGATGGGTCGCGCATTGCGACATGCCGCCAAGTTCCACGGTCATGACGAACACTTCGAGCGCGTGAAGGTCAAACTCTTGAGGCAGTTTCATCCGTGCGCGCCCTGACCCATTTGCCAATGGAACTATTAATCGCTCTAATAGTAGCGCAGGTCAGGTGCAGGGCACTTATGCTTTTTCGTTATCCCGTCTTGCAAAATCTCAGGCGTTGCAAAGTTGCATCGGTTCAGGCCTGCCGATGCAGAGCCAGCAACCCCTTCAACGTGCCGAGCGCCAAAAACAGCAATACCGCTGCTAGCGGCAATCCGGCCGCAATCGCCCCGGCCTGAAGCGAGCCCAAACCGCCGCTCAACAACAGAACAACGCCAATGCCCCCCACAGCCAAAAGCCAGATCACCTTTTGGCGCAGCGGCGTATCGGTGCTGCCGCCCGCTGTCATGGTATCGATCACCAGCGTGCCGGAATCCCAGCCGGTCACGAAAAAGATCATGATGAGGCAAACCGACACAAAGGACGTGACCTGCGCCCAAGGCAAAGTGCCGAGCAGGACGAACAATTGCTGGTCAAGCGACGCTTTTGCCAAGCCGCCGACATCCCCCGCAACAATCGTCGCGATGCTCGCATCCCCGAAAATGGTCAGCCAGAGGATCCCCAAAAGCGTTGGGGCGAGCAGAGCGCCCGCCATAAATTCCCGAACGGTGCGGCCCAAAGAAATGCGCGCCATGAACATGCCGACAAAGGGCGACCAGCTGATCCACCAGGCCCAGTAATAGACCGTCCAGTCATGGTAGAAGCCTGCATCTTCGCGCGCGACAGGGTTAGACAAAGCGGGCAGATACTTCAGATAGGCCACGATATTGGCGCCGATATCTCCCAGCAGCGTCAACGTTGCGCCCGTTGCCAGAATGAACAGCAGCAAGGCAAAGGCGACCCACATGTTGAG
>JBBATT010000171.1:0-5385 GCA_040398605.1 Chakrabartia sp. | reverse complement strand
GAATGGGCGAGTACGCACCCTGATCCCGCCAGCCGCGTCACACGTGCCCGGCAAAAGGCCTTGGCGACGTCAGCACGCGGGAAGGCGACCAATCGGGATAGTTTTCTCCAAATGCTTGATGGCATGCTTTACGACGTTGATCCCAAACAAGG
Organism: Chakrabartia sp.; assembly: GCA_040398605.1. GTDB lineage: Bacteria > Pseudomonadota > Alphaproteobacteria > Sphingomonadales > Sphingomonadaceae > Aquisediminimonas. The sequence goes on along the minus strand of JBBATT010000171.1, from coordinate 5,233 downwards.
TATCGTCGAAGGGAGTAATTTTCGACATCCCGACCTAAAGCTCGGCTTCAATGCGCCATCGGGCTATATCATGTCGAATGGCACAAAAGCGGTTTCTATCACGGGAACAGGCGGCCAGGCCCAGTTTTCCGGCGGTCCGTTCGACGGCAACCTGGAAACCTACATCGCAAATGTTTTCAAAGCGGTGGGTGGCAGCCAGTCGCAGGTGAATTATGGATCGGTCAATCGGACCACGATCAATGGTTTAGACGCCGCTTTTGCCACAGGGCGAGCCAACACCCAGTCGGGTCCGGTGGACGTGACGGTGTATGCTTATGTATTTGGACCGACGACTGCCTACCATATCGTTGCCATAAATCCGGTTGGGGCCACGCCATTTAGTGGGCTGTTTCAAAGTGTCAGGCGGCTTAATGCTGCAGAAATTGCCAACATCAAACCGCGGCGGATTGATGTTGTGTCCGTGAGGTCATCCGACACCGTTCTATCGCTTTCAGAGCGGATGGCTTATCCCGATTATAAGCTGGAACGCTTTCGTGTTCTGAACGGGCTCGGCGCTGACGAAGCTCTAAAGGCCGGACAGAAGGTCAAAATTGTGGTGCAGGGGTCTTAGCCTGCCTGTCCGGATTGTCTGTCGACCGGGCTGGCAAAAGAGCTTCTGTTTACGCAGCCGCCATATATTTGTCTGAAACACTGTTCCAAATTTCACCGACCGTCTCACCGACCGACCCCAGCGTGGTTGCCATCGCAACAACGATCAGCGCCGCAATCAGGCCATATTCGATTGCGGTTGCTCCCCGCTCACTCCGCCACAACCGGCGTGCAAATTTGCTCCACATGTTTGTGTTCCAGTCTCAAGTGTTCCCCGTCGCCAGAATAGGGGGATTGGGGTTAAAGAAACGTCTATGATGGACCGTTACCCAGACGCTAACCCCTTGTTACTCATCACAGCAGTCGCCTTGATAGATGAGGAGAGGCGGGTACTGGTTCAACTTAGGCCTGAAGGTAAGCCCTTGGCAGGATTGTGGGAATTTCCGGGCGGGAAGGTTGAAACAGGCGAAGTTGCCGACGCCGCTCTGGTCCGCGAGTTGCAAGAAGAACTTTCAATCGACGTGAAAAAAGGTGACCTAGAACCTTTCACTTTTGCGTGTGAACCCCTTACGGACCGTCAACTTCTCCTGTTGCTCTACGTGTGTCGCACATGGTCTGGTGTTCCCAAGCCATTGGTCGCGTCAGAGTTGAAATGGTGTCGCTTTGAGGAATTGGAGCAGCTTGCCATGCCGCCTGCAGATGTTCCGCTCCTCAAACAGCTCAGGCACGTCCTTTGACGGGTCCTGCAGGGCGCTGGACGCCGGTCTCTGGCGCCCATCCGGTCATATAGAGCAACCCGAACTGCTCCTCAAAAGGCGGGCAGTTCAGAAGTTTCCGCCCGGCAGGGCTCGGGAAGGCCCGGATTTGTGGCAGCGCATTGCCCGACGTCGCCCGCACGTCGCCCAGCAGTCGACGGACACTGGAATAAGACACGTGCACCGTGTCGAGATCTGCGACCGGCGTTGAGAAGCCGGCCCGAAACAAAAGGTCGCCTGCAGCCCTGACATCGACCTGAGGGTGAAATCTGGCGACAGCCCTTCCGGCCACTTCCGCCTCTTGGCTTTGCACCATCAAGCGGAACGCGGACAAAGACCCGGCGCCCATCATGGCCCCCAGAAACAGCCCTCCGGGCCTAAGGCAGCGGCGGATGAGCAGGAGGGCGCCGGGAAGGTCGTGGACGCTATCAAGCGTGCCCACTGCAAAAACGAGGTCGCAACTCGCGTCTGCGATGGGGAGTTTGTCCTCATCAGCGACGATTTTGGTTTGTGGCGATGCGGAAATGTCTGTCGTCAGAATGCGCACATGCGGCGGCAATTGCTGCCGAATACGGGCGGCACCATCGCCGATGACCAGCACAGTTTGAATCTCGACCGACATGTAAGAGAGGCGATCGGCGAGATCCTCCTCCATCCGATCCACCAGCCAGCGCGAATCACTTGGTGATCGGAGCGCGCGGCTTCGGTTCAACTGTCTGCGTTTTCGGCAAAAAATTTCTTCGGACATTCGGGCCTTGTGACGCCCAGTGCAATTGCGGACAAGGGCCTATGGTCGGAATACGTTCCATCTTGATGGCGCCGGTTAACTTCGCCCTGCCAAAACGTTGCGCAGGCTGCGGACATATCTCTAGCGGGGAGGGTAATTTCTGCACCGACTGCTGGAGCAAGCTGGACATCTTGCCGGAGATTGGCTGCCTCCTCTGCAACCAGCCCGTCGCGCTGACAGGATCAATTTGTGGGCCGTGCCTAGAAACGCCTCCCAAGCATGACGGCGTGCTGGCCGCCGTTGACTATTGCGACACGGCCCGAGACCTCGCGTTGAAGCTGAAATATGGGCGCAAGCCCGGCGTGGCGGACGTGATGGCGGCGCTGATGGTGCGACATGCGCGGAGACATCCCAGCGCCGTGCTGGTGCCTATTCCCTTGCACCGCTGGCGTATTTGGAACCGGGGTTTCAACCAGTCGCTGCTGATCGCAAGAAGCGTCGCGCGGATGACTGGGCAAGAGGTGCTGCCGTCGCCGATTCTGCGGACAAAACGGACCTCTCCTCTAGGTGGTCTCAGTCGTACCGCGCGCAGCCGCGAAGTTCGCGGGGCCTTCGCGATGGATGCTGCGCAGATTGAGGCCATCAAGGGGAAACAGGTTTTGCTTGTTGATGATGTGTATACGACAGGTGCGACAACAAATGCCTGTGCAGCCGTCCTCAAACGGGCAGGGGCGCAAACGGTTCACATCTTGTGCTGGGCACGGGTGCTCAGGGAAGAAAGCTAAGCAGCAGGCGTGGCGTTGACATTCGCCTGAACGCACACCAATTCCCTGTGCAAAGGAACCAAGCATGGCCAAAGTCGAAATCTATACCAAAGCGTTTTGCCCCTATTGCTCGCGCGCCCTCGCGCTGCTCCGTTCAAAGGGTGTTGAGCCGGAAGATATCGACATCACCATGGATCGGGACCTTCGGCAGGAGATGATCGGCCGTGCCGATGGTCGGATGACTGTGCCGCAGATCTTTATTGATGGTCAGCATGTTGGTGGCTCGGATGATCTGGCTGCGTTGGACGCGCGGGGCGGATTGGACGCGATGCTGGCAGCCTAATTGGTGCGCATTGCCCTTTTCCAGACGACGACGGGCATTGACCCTGCAAATAATAGTGCGCAGATCTGTGCCGCTGTGAAGGAGGCAGCGCTTGGCGGCGCACAAATGCTCTTCACGCCGGAAATGTCAGGTCTACTCGATTCAAATCGGGAGCGCGCGCGCAGTCACATCGTTTCTGAAGCTCAAGATCCTGTTCTGGCAGATGTCTGCGCGGCGGCGCGGGAAGCGGGCATTTGGGTCCATCTGGGATCGTTGGCGCTGGATGGTGGGTCGCGTTGGGCCAATCGTGGCTTCCTGATCGACAGCGGCGGCAACATTCGGGCGCGCTACGACAAAATTCACCTGTTCGATGTGGACCTTCCGACCGGCGAATCCTGGCGCGAATCAAACGCTTATGTGCGCGGTGAGGGCAGTGTTGTGGCCGATACGCCGGCTGGGCCGCTCGGCCTGTCCATATGCTACGACATGCGTTTCCCCGCCCTTTTTCAGGCCCTGTCACAGGCCGGTGCGCGCATCTTATCCGTGCCTGCCGCCTTCACCGTCCCAACAGGACAGGCTCATTGGCATACTTTGCTGCGTGCCCGCGCCATCGAGAATGCCTGCTGGGTTGTGGCCGCAGCACAATGCGGATCGCACGAAGACGGACGAAAGACCTTTGGCCATTCACTTGTCGTCGACCCCTGGGGGACGATCGTGCTCGACATGGAGCAGCAAATAGGTCTGGGCTTTGCAGACATCGACCTGGGCTTGGTTGAGGATGTCCGTGGTCGTGTTCCTGTCATCGCGCACCGCCGGGCCATCCCTGCGGTTGAGATTGTCTAATGATCGTCTTCGATCTGAAATGCACAACAGGCCACGTCTTTGAGGCGTGGTTTGCCAATACAGAGGCGTTTCAGGACCAGAAGGCGCGCGGATTGCTCTGCTGCCCGATGTGCGGGGTGGCTGACGTCGATAAGGCGGTAATGGCGCCAAATGTCCCGACAAAGGGAAACCAGCGCTCTGAGACGGGCGTTGCGATGGTCAGCGATGCACCGGCAGCGGCGCCCGATATGAAAGCTATAATGGCCAAACTGGCGGAAGCGCAGGCGGAAATTATCAAAAAATCCCAATGGGTTGGGAGAAATTTTGCGCAACAAGCGAGAGCTATGGATGCAGGCGGCATAGATCACGCATTGATCCATGGTCAGACCACGCCTGATGAAGCGCGCGAGCTTATGGAAGACGGGATTTCAGTGATGCCGCTTCTGATCCCGGTCGTTCCGCCAGACAAGCAGAATTGACCTGCGGTTTGGCCGGCCCTAGTCAGCGGCCTTGGCGCACCCGTAGCTCAGCAGGATAGAGCATCAGATTCCTAATCTGGGGGCCACTGGTTCGAATCCAGTCGGGTGCACCAACTCCTAAAGCCGCAATCCTGACGTTTCGGGAAGACCTGCCATCAGGTTGAGCGATTGGACGGCTGCCCCACCGGCGCCTTTGCCGAGATTGTCGAGCGCCGCCACCAGCCGGACCTGCGCACCGTCCGCGCGGCCGAAAACGAAGAGATCCAAACGATCCGTGCCCGCGCAACGCTCAATCACAAGGTTCGCTTCATCAAAGCCGTCGATAACGCGGACGACCGGAGAGCCTTCATAAGCTTGCTGCAAAGTTGCACGCAGGGCATCCGCCGTTGGCTTGCCGGGCATGGCTGATGTCATCAGGGGCACTTCGACAATCATGCCTCTGTGCGTTGCAGCAACCGATGGCGAGAATAGCGGAGGATATTGCAGGCCGCAGCGAACCTGCATTTCCGGCACATGCTTGTGGGACAGCGAAAGGGCATAGGTGCGCCAAGCCGTCGCGGCTGTGCCGCCTTCAAACTCAGCAATCATCGCCTTGCCGCCACCTGAGTAGCCGGACACCGCATTGCAAACATATGGCCAGTCTGACGGCAAAAGACCCGCCTTCACCAACGGGGCGACAAGCGCGATAAAACCAGTCGAATAGCAGCCGGGGTTGGACACTCGCTTTGAGGCCGCCACAACATCCCGTCCGACCAACTCAGGTAAGCCGAATGTCC
>JBBATT010000170.1:0-5405 GCA_040398605.1 Chakrabartia sp. | reverse complement strand
GGAGGGAGACCGGATTGCAGCCATCGGCGGCGATGTGCCCGCCGAAGCGGAGATCATTGACGCAAAGGGCGCGTATGTGGCGCCCGGCATTGTCGATCTCGGCGTCTTCTCGGTCGACAAGCGCGCCTGCATTGCAGGCGGCATCACCCGCATTGCCCTGATGCCGGACCAGAAGCCCGTTCTTGACGAGCCCGGCATCGTCCAGCGTGCAGCTCTCGCGGCCAAGCCCGACCTCTGGGTCCACCCGCTGGCGGCGGCCACACGCGGCCTCGCAGGGGCAGAACTCGGCGAATATGCCATGATGCGCAAGGCAGGCGCCAAGGCCGTCTCGACCGGGCGTGGCTGGGTGGCGGACACAGGCGTCATGCACAAAGTGCTGACCTATGCCGCGTCGCTTGGCCTGACCGTCATCTCCCATGCAGAAGACGCCGGGCTGGCGGCAGGGGCCGTCGCCACGGCGAGCGAGACGTCTACGCGGCTGGGCCTTTCCAGCGCGCCAGCCGAAGCTGAAGCAATTGCGATTGCCCGCGACTTGATGCTCGCTGAACTGACAGGCGCGAAACTGCATTTCCGCGCGGTGACAACCGCAAAGGGGCTTGCCCTGATCCGCGGTGCCAAGACGCGCGGGCTCGACATTAGCTGCGGCATTTCGCCCACCCACCTTTTCTTGTCCGAAGTCGCCATCAACGACTTCCGCACTTTTGCTAGGCTCTCCCCGCCGCTGCGGGCCGAAGCAGATCGACGGGCCTGCATTGAGGCCGTCCGCGACGGGACAATTGATGTGATCGGTTCCGCGCATGATCCGCGCGGTCCAGAGGTAAAGCGCCTGCCCTTCGCTGATGCAGACCCTGGCGCGGCGGGTGCGGAGACGCTGCTCGCTTTGTCCTTAGGCCTTGTGCGTGATGGTGTGGTCTCAATGGAGCGGCTGTTTGAACTGCTGGCGCTCAACCCGTCGCGCCTTTTGTGCGTCCATAGCGGGCGCCTCGCGGCTGGTGCGCCGGCCGACCTTGTCTTCTTCGATCCCGGCAGCCCTTGGCAGATCGACGCTGCAAAGTTCGTCGGCCAAGCCGGCAACACCCCGTTTGACAAGCTGCCCGTGCAGGGCCGCGTCCTGAAAACGATGAAGGGCGGCCGGGACTTGTCCTGACCGCCCTACCCCGTGTGTGACGTGGGGATATCGTTTGGGTTTAGCGCGAAGCCAACTGCTGCACCTTCTGACCGCCCTTGGCTGCCCAGCGCACGCCATCTGTCGGAAGGATCGATCGGATGAAGCAATGGCCACCTTCGGCCTTGATCTTGCTGCAGACTTCGTTGGCCGCGCTGCGCGTCTCAAAGCCGCTGACCGACAGGCGGTAGAAGGTGCCTTTGGCAAGGTTCACCTTCGCCTGACGGGCATCATATTCATTGAGGAAATCCCAGCGCTTTGAAACCTGGGCCCAACCATTGGCGGCAACACCTGCCGACTTATAGGCACCGAGTTGAACCACGAACCGGCCTGATTCAACTGGCGCCGGTGCCTTGGCTGCCTTTGACGCAGGGACGGAAATTGGCACGACCTGCTGCTTGATCGGCTCGGCAGGCGCCGCAATGATCGGTGCTTCCGGTGCCGCTGCAAAGCGGACGGGTGCCGGGTCCTTCACTTCTGGCGATACTTCATAATTGGGTTGCGGTGCCGTCTCGACGGCGGGCAGAGGCACCTGAATTACAGGCGCTGCAGCTGCATATTTCTGATCAGGGATATCGGCAAGCGCCAAGGCTGAGGGCTGCCCGTCATCCGATGTGCGTGTGACGCCAAGGATGGTGGCGACCTGTTCCCAACTGTTGCTCGGGCGGGCAAGCGACGCCCACTCAACGATCCGCTTATCCGCCAAATCTGCGGGCAGATCGCGCGTCGCCATAGCGCGGGCGTCGAGCCAGCGTCCGGCAAGAGCATAAGACAAGGCGAGGTTCTGACGCGTCTTGGCCGTTGCTTGTCCACCCCGAACTGCCTGTTCGAGGGCCAGAACAGCCGTCTGTGGGTCACCGGCCAAGGCCAAAGCGAGGCCATAGTCCGCAACCGGCAGGATGGACTTGTGTGCATCAAGGATGCCTTGCGCTTCGCCGGCACGGCCATTGGCCGTCTTAACCAGCGCAAGCTTCAACGCAGCGGTCGGATTGGCCGGGCTGAGCGCAAGCGTATCGGAGAAGGAGGTTTCAGCGGCATTAAAGCGGCCAACCGACAGATAGGCTTCGCCAAGCAGCAGGCGATACTCCGCGACACGCGGCATGGCCGCCACGGCACGTTCTGCAAGGGTCACGGCCTTTTGAAACTTATGCTTGGCCATCAATTTACGCGCGCCTTGAGCAGCCTTGACAGCGGTCCGGTTGAGCGCCGTCTGGTCAGAGCTGGAGCGTTCCGCCATCGCAGCCGGCGGCACGGCAAGGACACCTGCGCCAATCATCAGCGAGGAGACCGCCAGCTTGATCTTGTTGAGCTTGTTCATCGGTTCATACCCCCAGAAAAGTTCAGGCTTTGCCCGTCGTGCGGATGGCCGCGAGCTGTTCAGTAAGCGGCAAACTGCCGAGATAGACATCCAGTGCTTCCGTCACGATCTGCTGCGCAGAGCGGTGGTTGAGCGCACAGGCCAGCCGCAAGTGCAGATGACGGTCCGCATCAAGGCGCAGCGTGAAAGCTGCCTTTCCGCGTGATCCGGGCGCAGCGCGGTTGGCCACATGCGGTGCAGCCTTGGGCGCGAACACAGGCGCCGCGGCAACAGGTTCAGGTGCTGCAAAGACAGGCGCTTTGACGGGCGCCGACGTGTCACGTTCCAAGGCGCGCTGCTGAAGCACGACTTCGGGCACTGCGGTTTCGACCTGATCCAGATCGACCTTGGCTGAAATCGGGGCAACCTGCGGCGACACCTCAGGCGCGTCATGCGATACGGCCATCGGCGACAGACCGGCACGACCCGCCTGACCCGGCGTGTAATCCGAATCTTGGCCCATGTCGTTCCAGCCCAAATCTTCTAGGGCATTGGCGTCCCCTGCGCCCGAAGCCGTCGCTTCGGTCATCATAGACATCATGCCCTGACGACGCATGGCAGGCGCTGCCTGACCCTTGCGGGCCAGAAGATTGGAGGAAAGGGAAGCTAAAGGCTTGGGTTCGCTCATCTTTGGTCTCCCTTACTGGGTGACGCGACGGCCGAAGCCGCCTGTGACCGAACGCTGGAAGCCCGGAGCATTGCCAACGCCGGGGGCGCTGAACACCGTGCGGCGGAAATTCTTTTCGAGCCGGTCTGAAATATAGGTCCACAACTCGCGAACCTCGCCCGCCGAGCGGCCATTGGGGTCGACTTCCATCACCGTGCGGCCGTCGATCATCGAGGCTGCATAATCGGTGCGATGGTGGAGAGTGACGGGGGCGACCGTGCCGTGCTGCGACAGCGCAACGGCGGCTTCATAAGTAATCTTGGCCTTGGGCGTCGCTGCGTTGACAACGAAGATCAAAGGCTTGCCGGCGCGGTCACACAGATCAACCGTAGCTCCCACGGCGCGCAGGTCGTGCGGGCTGGGGCGGGTTGGAATGACGATCAGTTCAGCCACTTGGATCACGCTCTGGATCGCCATGGTGATGGCCGGCGGCGTATCAATGACGGCGAGGCGGAACCCCTGCTGGCGGAGAACTTCTAGATCTGACGCAAGACGTGCAACGGTCGTCTGGGCAAAAGCGGGCAGCTCAGCCTCACGTTCGTTCCACCAATCAGCCAAAGACCCTTGCGGATCGATGTCAATCAGAACGACCGGGCCAGCGCCGGACAATTGCGCCTGCACGGCGAGATGGCCGGACAGCGTTGTCTTCCCCGACCCACCCTTTTGTGACGCCAACGCGAGAACGCGCATAGATTGGACCCCCGGTCATGAATAACTGTTCCTGCTTCACTGCCATGGGGGTGGCTAAATTTAGGTTAACACAGTGGCGGCAATTTGCGCTGACATGGACTTATGCCCGATTCAAGCAAGGGTAAGGCGACGTTAAGGCTATTTCGTGTAGCCATCCCCGAACCACGCGTATCGGGGGATTGAAGATGAGATTAACTTTGTCGGCAGCGCTGTGTGCGGCGGTCATGATTGTGCCTGTAACTCAATCATTTGCGCAATCGCGCCCTGCGTCGGCCCAACCGGGGCAAGCCAATGATGTCAAACGCGGCGTCGAAGCCTGGGAATCGGGTGATTATGCGACCGCTGTGAAACTTTGGCGTCCGCTGGCCATCAAAGGCGATGCCGATGCGCAATTTAATTTAGCACAAGCCTACCGCTTTGGCCGCAGCGTTCCAGTGGACATGAAGGCAGCAGAAGATTGGTATCGCCGCGCGGCGACGCAGGGGCACCTTCAGGCCGAAGACAATCTGGGCCTGATCATGTTCCAGAATGGTGACCGGCAGAACGCAATGCCAATGATCCGCCGCTCCGCCAATCGTGGTGACCCACGCGCGCAATATGTGCTGGCAACCGCCATGTTCAACGGTGACTTTGCTGAGAAAGATTGGACGACGGCCTACGCCCTTATGACGCGGGCGTCGGCAACGGGCCTTGCCCGGGCGTCCTCCAGCCTTGCCCAGATGGACAAGTTCATTCCCCTCGAACAGCGGCAAAAGGGTCTGGCGCTTGCCCGCGATATGGAACTGGCCAGCAGCCGACCAAAATTGGCAGCGGTTGACCCCATTCCAGCGCCACTTCCGCCAGTGAGCGTCCAGCCGATGAAGCCCGACATGCCAGCGCCTGTGCGCACAACGCCGGTCCCGCAATCACGCGCGCCGCTGATGACTTCAAGCCGCAGCGCGCTGCCACCGCCGCGTCGCGCTGTATCGCCTGCGGAACGCGCTGCCCAATTGCCGGTTGACACAGCGCCTGAGCCGCAGTGGCAAGGCCCTGCGCCCGCCGCCAATGAGCAGGAGCCGGATTACAGCATGCCTGCTTATGAAGCGCCGACTTATGAAGAACAGCCCCGGCCGGTCCGTGTCCCGCCGCGCGCAGTTCCGCCGAAACAGGTCGCGCCAAAGCCTAGCGTGGCAAAAACGCCTGCGCCAAAGGCCAAGCCGATAGCGGGCAAGGGCTGGCGCGTCCAACTGGGTGCCTTTAGCGAGGAAGGCAAGGCGAAGGCACAATGGAGCCAGCTGAAAGGCCGGATTTCCGGACTTGGAGGCCTTCAGCCTTATCTGGTCAAAGCGGCAAGCATTACACGACTACAGGCCGGCCCCCTCGGCTCTCGTGCCGAGGCGGATCGGGTCTGCAAGTCAGCCCAAGCAGCGGGACAGGGTTGCTTCCCCGTCGCGCCGTAAACACGGTAGTGACTTAGTCCGCGCAGGCCCAAGCGCTGCGCGGATAGCCCATTGCATAGAGGATGGCCGTCAGGTCGCCATGGTCCA
>JBBATT010000169.1:0-5408 GCA_040398605.1 Chakrabartia sp. | reverse complement strand
AGATTGAACGGGGCGCCTTTGAAGGCCGCAGTGCCGCCGGTGTAGAGCCGATTTCGGTTTTGCGGGCCATTGTGCAGGAGATCGCACCTGCGGGAAGCAGTTATCGCGGACGATTGCGCTTTGAGCTGGAACCCGACGTGCCGAATGTTCTCCTTGATCTGGTGACATTGGAGCGGCTCTTTTCTCGCCTCATTTCGTTGGCTGTGTCTACTTCGCAGGAAGGTGATGCCATCGCCATTGCCCTTCATCGCCTGGACGCAACACTGCAGTTCCGCATTGATCGCCCAGCCAGCCTCGCGGGGATGTCGGTCACACAGTTATTTGATACTTCGCTTGATAATGGTGAGGGGGCTGGTGACGGGCCGCCACTCGGCCTCGGTTTTGCTCTAAGGCTGGTCGATAGCATGGCGACGGCAGTTGGGGCGACTTTTGAAGTTGCGCCGGACGCGTTGCTTCTTCGTCTCCCCGTAAGCGTGACCAACGGAGTGGTCGAACGCGGGGCGTGATCGGGCGATGTGCAGAGGAACAAAAGGCCCTTGTTAACACCTGTAATCTACTTGCGTGGCGGACCGGGGGTCCGCTATCGGGCGGTGGCGTGGCGCGTGGGCCTGTAGCTCAATGGTAGAGCCGGCCGCTCATAACGGCTAGGTTGCGGGTTCGAATCCTGCCGGGCCCACCAAAACGTATTTGCCGTTCGGGCATGACCCGTCTATGGCACCGGGGTCGGGGAGTGGCGCAGGCTGGTAGCGCACCTGGTTTGGGACCAGGGGGTCGCAGGTTCGAATCCTGTCTCCCCGACCATTTTACGAGATGTATCAGGCCGCTAAGGCCTCAATTTGCGCAAGTTTGCGGACGCGTTCCAGCGGAGATTGCAGGCAGGCCTCGCGCGGATCTTCGGCTGTAATAATCGTGGAAATGGCGAATTGCATCTGCGCGATTCGGTCAATTTCCTGAAGCGCGCCAATGTGCGAGCTGACGACTGATGGATCTGCGCACAATCTTTCGCCAAGCCGTTCAAGGCTCCTCCCAAGTTCATCAAGCTGAGCGGCAAGGTGCTGGTTTATAAGCATTAAGCGGCGTCCTGGCATGCCTTTAAAATGGCGCCGGCAATTGTCGTTAGCGGGAGAACCTGGTCTACACAGCCCGTTTCGATGGCGCTCACCGGCGCTTCTGACACAATTGAGGTTTCCTTGTCCTGCGCAAAGGTTTTTCCGCCGGCGGCCTTCAGCGCCTTGATCCCCTGTGCGCCATCATTGCCCATACCAGTGAGCACGGCACCGAGCATTTTGCCGCCCGCCTTTGCCATCGACGCATAGAGCAAACTTGCCGAGGGTTTGAAGCCCTGAACTGATTCACGGTCCAAAAAGCGGATACGTCCATTGGGCCACTGGTCGACCACGACGTGCGCAACAGGGTCCGCGGCGAGATAAACGTTGCCCTGTTCCAACAGCATGCCTTCTGCGGCAATCTTCACCTTGGGTTTGATCGTTTCGCCTAGTTTGGCAGCGAACGGCGCCACAAACCCGCCATCGATACGCAACAGGGCAATCGTCGGTGGGCAGTTTTCCGGAAAACCGCGCAGCACTTCGGTAACGGCCTCAATACCACCTGTTGAGGCGCTGAGGGCAACAAGTGTCCCATCCCAGACAAACGTCCCGGTAAAGCTGGCAACTCCGCTACTTCCCGGCGCGGTGACCTTGTGGTTTGCGACCGACAGGACGAGTTTGCCTAAGGTGGTGGCGATCTTATCGAACTCATCCGGTGTCGCTTGTTGGGGCTTTGGAAAACATTCGACGGCGCCAAGTTCAAAGGCGCGCAGCGATGTTTCTGCGCCCTTACCGGTTCGTGTCGACAGCATCACCACTGGCAGAGGATTGGTGCTCATGATCTCGGCGAGGAAATCGAGACCGTTCATGCCGGGCATTTCCACGTCGAGCGTGACCACGTTGGGGCTCAAGTCCTCGATCATGTCGCGGGCCTCATTAGCATCCCGCGCGGCGCCGACGACTTCGATTCCCTTGGTGCGTTCCAGCACATCGCTGAACAGCGCCCTCATGGTGATCGAGTCATCTACGACCAAAACTTTTGCGACCGGCATTTGTTATCCCCACAACTTTATTGATGATTGGGCTCAGGCTGCTTCGGCAACGCTGATTTCAGGTTCGATAGACAGCGCTTCGAGCGCCAAGATCATGACCATGCGGTCTTCGATCGAGGCGAGGCCGCGGATGATTTCACCCAAGCGGTTGCCGGAGACGTCGGGCGGCGGCTGCAAATTGGCCTCGTCAATCGTGACGATGTCGTTGACGGCATCGACGATGAGACCTTGAAGCTGTTCGTTGACGCGGACCACCATGATGACGTGACGGGCAGACGGGTCGGTCTCTCCCCATCCTAGCCGCGCCCGCAGATCCATCACAGGCAGGACAGTCCCGCGCAGGTTGACGACGCCGCGGACGTGATTGGCAACATGAGGCAACGCTGTGGTCGGCGACCAAGCCCGGATCTCGCGTACGGCCATGATATCGATGCCGAGAACTTGTTCGCCAATTTGAAAGGTGATGAACTGCTGCATGGCGTAATCCTTCAAATTTAATGCGTGACGCGGCGGACGGCTGCGGCCAGCTTGTCCGGGTCGAATGGCTTTACGATCCAGCCCGTGGCGCCGGCATCGCGGGCGCGGACTTTCTTCTCGTCGGAGCTTTCGGTGCTCAGCACGAGGATCGGCATGTCGCGATAGCGATCTTGCTTGCGGAGGGCTTCGATCAGCCCGAACCCATCCATATTCGGCATGTTGATGTCCGTAATCACGAGATCGGGGATGTGGCGATTAAGCCAGTCGAGCGCGATCACCCCGTCTTCGGCGTCATGAACGACATGGCCTTGGCCTACGAGGGCGTGCTTCAGCAAAGCCCGCATACTCGGGCTGTCATCTACTGTTAGGATCGTGATAGGTCCCATGAAGGGTGGTCCTTTCCAGTTAAAAAAGTTCGACATCGCCCACGCGGGTTCGTTCCGCAGGTCGCATGATCGGGATCGCACTACTTGGAACGTCCTCGGTGGGAATATGTTTACAGCGGATCTGTCCCGTGGCCGGTTTCAAGTCCAACCTTCGGGCAGAGGATCCGCCCGTGTCCTCCAGACTAATCGGAATGCCGTCTTGCCGCAGAAAGTCGCGCGCGAAGCTCGCGTTCGATGAACCGATGTGCGCCATGGCGCGGTTGATGTTTGAACCGCCATAGATGTGCGCTTTCATGGTGGACCTGCTGGCACCTCGCTTGATCATTTCGTTGATCAGCTGCTCCATCGCAAAGGCGCCATAGAGCCGCTGCTTGAGGGGATCGATTTCGCTATTACTGCCTGGTTCGGCGAGCAGGAAGTGGTTCATGCCGCCCGCCTCAATGGCCGGATCGTAAAGGCAGATGGCGATGCAGCTGCCTAAGACGGTTGAGAGCACAAGTCCCCGGTCATCGCTGACATAGAAGTCGCCTTGGATGACATTGATGCGGTTTTCGGCTGATAGATTGCCACTTGTGTTCATGCGAATACAGCCTCTGCCACACGGTTGATCGGCAGAATTTGGTTTGCTGCCCCTAATTCATTGGCCGCACGGGGCATGCCATAAACGATAGACGTCGCTGCATCTTGCGCGATGGTCTCAGCGCCGGCCTTGCGCATGGCCAGCAGGCCGCGCGCACCGTCTTCCCCCATGCCAGTCAGCAGAATGCCGGTCGCGGCCCCTTGAACGACGGAGGCGACAGATTCAAAAAGCACATCGACGCTGGGGCGATGTCCGGAGACAGGGTCGGATGGGATCAATTTTGAGACCAACCTTGCCTGACCTCTGACAACCATGTGGCGGTCATTGCCCGGTGCGATGTAGACATGACCCGGCTCCAAGAAGCGATCGCTCTCTGCCAGTGCAACGTGTGCCGGAGAGAGGGTGTTCAATCTGCGCGCCAAGGCTTTTGCCAGCGCACCGGAGATATGTTGAACAATGAGCGTCGGTGGACAGTTGGCCGGCCACTGCGCGAGCAGCTTTGCCAAAGCCTCGACGCCACCGGTGGAGGCACCGATCGCGATCAGCTTTTTCGCATTGTCCTGTCCGGTGGGGGGTGTGGTGACATGAGCGCCAAGTGCCTTGCGTCTACCCACTGCCGTCGGCTGGCGGAGGCCATGCCGGGCAGCCAGTCTGATGGTTTGGGCCAGCACCCCTCCATCTCCCGCGAGCAACTGGCCATTATGCCCCGAGGGCTTTTCGTAACAGTCAAATGCCCCAATCTGAAGGGCTTCCATGGTTGTTTCAGCACCGCGCACCGTGTGCCCTGATACAATGATGACCGGCGTCGGACGCAGCGCCATGATCTTGGCGAGAAACTCCAGTCCGTTCATCCCCGGCATTTCGATGTCGAGTGTGATGACATCGGGGTTAAGTTCCTTGATCCGCGCGCGGGCTTCGGCCGCGTTCGCTGCGGTGCCAACGACGACGATATCGCTTTCCTTGCCAAGCATGGTTTGCAGGATCGCGCGCATCGTGGCGGAATCATCGACGATCAAGACACGGGTGCTCATGCCTCTCGCTTCCTGTAGATTGTTTTTCCGACCATTTCGAAGTGACGTCCGCTCGCACCCGGGAGGCGTTCGCTATGCCCGATGTAAAGATACCCGCCGGGTTCCAGGCAGTCGGCGAGACGCTCGACAAGCTCTTCCTTTGTCGGCTCGTCAAAATAGATCATCACGTTGCGACAGAAGATGACGTTGAACGCCTTGGTAAACGGCCAGTCTCCCAGGAGGTTGAGTCGACGAAACCGGACGAGTTTGCGCACCTGCTCCGCGATTTGGAGCGTGTCTCCCATATCTTTGGTCCAATGATTGCGGAGCGCCGTCGGGACGGGCGCCATCGCAACTTTTGAATAGATTGCCGCGCGCCCCGTTTCGAGGACGCTGTCCGTTAGGTCGCTGGCAAGAAAAGCAAATTTGCTCTGGGCGAGTTGCAGTCCGGTGCTCCGTTCGGGGCCAAGGAGGCTGAACGCAAGCGAATAGACTTCTTCCCCGCTGGAACACCCAGCAGACCAGAACCTGATCTGTTCTCCGCCTTTTGCGCGGCGGATCAGATCATCCCGTAAATGATCTCGGAAGTGGTCAAAATGATGATCCTCTCGGAAGAAATAGGTATGGTTGGTGGTGAGCAGGGCCACCGCGATACGACGTTCAGCATCGTCCTGCTGGATGAGAGAAATATATGCTGAGAAGGTCTCAACATTGCGATCCCGCAGCCGTCGGGCCAGCCGGGAATAGACGAGCGTTGCTTTGCCAGGAGGCAAGACATTTCCAGATTCGCGGTAGATGAGCTTCGAGATCGTATCGAAATCGCTGCGGGAAAAGACATGCGCATTGTCGCCCTGAAA
>JBBATT010000168.1:0-5477 GCA_040398605.1 Chakrabartia sp. | reverse complement strand
ACTTTGATGCCGCCCAAAAGCCCGCCGAGCATCCGGCCACCTAGCATGCCGCCAATGCCACCGGCCAAGCCACCGCCGCCGGAATTGGAATTGGTCGTGACGATATCAGGCACAACGACATAGTCCGCAGCCTTCACCTGACGCTTGCCGATGTTGGAGCCGCGCTGCAGTTCGCCATCATCGCCAAGGGCACGTTCAACCGCCCGGGCGGCAAGGCCGCCGCCGCGATCAACAAGGCCAAAGCAGCCCGATTTCATGACGAAGAATTTGATGATCGCTTCCGGGTTGGACAGGCCAAGTTGCGTCCACCATTTGGTTTCCGGCTCCACAATGGCCAGCGTGCCAAGCCGTTTGGTGCACACCGGAATTTCAGCTGTGCCTTTATCCTGCGCCTTTTTGGCAGACGATTTGTCGTCGGCTTCTTTCTTGGCCCAAGCGGGCGTGGCGACGGCGGCAGGCAGAATCATCGCCACAGCGGCGAACGCGGAAATAATTGAACGCATCTAATTTGGTCCCCTTAATCAAGGAGGCGGATGCGGTATTTTCCCGTCATTCCGCCAAGTCGGTGCGACCCGATGCGAGGGAGGGTCTAGCAAAGAGGAGACGGCCTTTCCACCTTAGATTCGCAGCTGCGCTCTCCCCTTTGCCTAAAGGCACAACACTGCTAGGGCCGCGCGCATGTCCACGCCGCTTTCCAAGATCCGTAACTTTTCCATCATCGCCCATATCGACCACGGCAAGTCCACGCTTGCCGACCGGCTGATCC
This sequence comes from Chakrabartia sp., assembly GCA_040398605.1. Classification (GTDB taxonomy): domain Bacteria; phylum Pseudomonadota; class Alphaproteobacteria; order Sphingomonadales; family Sphingomonadaceae; genus Aquisediminimonas. Next base: position 4,711 of record JBBATT010000168.1, on the reverse strand, counting down.
AGCGCACCGGCGGCCTGACCGACCGGGAAATGACCGCGCAGGTCCTCGATAATATGGATATCGAAAAGGAACGCGGCATCACCATCAAGGCGCAGACGGTGCGTCTCGACTATAAGGCGAAGGACGGGGAGACCTACACCCTCAACCTTATGGACACGCCGGGCCATGTCGACTTCGCCTATGAAGTCAGCCGCAGCCTTGCCGCATGTGAAGGCGCGCTGCTCGTGGTGGACGCCGCCCAAGGCGTGGAAGCGCAGACACTCGCTAACGTCTACCAGTCGATCGAGCATGACCATGAGATCGTGCCCGTCATCAACAAGATCGATCTGCCCGCCGCCGAAGTCGAACAGGTGCGCAACGAGATTGAAGAGATTATCGGCCTTGATGCTTCAAACGCCGTGCTCACCTCCGCGAAATCCGGAATTGGCATTGAGGATGTGCTCGAAGCTGTCGTGACCCGCATTCCGCCGCCAAAAGGTGATCGAGATGCGCCGCTGAAGGCGATGCTGGTCGACAGCTGGTACGATCCGTATCTGGGTGTCGTCATCTTGATCCGTGTGGTCGCGGGCGTCCTGAAAAAGGGCCAGCAGATCAAATTTATGCAAACTGGGACTCTGCATCTGGTTGACCGCGTAGGCTGCATGCGGCCCAAGATCGAGCAGCTAGAAGAGCTCTCGGTCGGCGAAATCGGGTTCATAACCGCGCAAATCAAAGAGGTCGCGCAGACCCGCGTTGGGGATACCATTACCGATGCAAAGCGGCCTGCTGCCGAGGCTCTTCCTGGCTTCAAGGAAGTTCAGCCGGTCGTGTTCTGCGGGCTGTTCCCGGTCGATGCGAATGACTTTGAAAAGCTGCGCGAAAGCATTTCGAAGCTGCGGCTAAACGATGCGAGCTTCAGTTTTGAAACCGAATCGAGCGCGGCGTTGGGCTTTGGCTTCCGTTGCGGATTTCTTGGATTGCTTCATCTGGAAATCATTCAGGAACGGCTGACGCGCGAATATGATCTTGATCTGATCACCACCGCGCCAAGCGTGATCTACGATATCCAGCTTGCTCATAATCGCGGGACGATCCAGCTTCACAATCCGGCAGACATGCCTGATCCGAGCGCAATCGCCCAAATTGACGAGCCCTGGATAAAGGCAGTGATTTATTGCCCGGACGAATATCTCGGCTCCATCCTGAAGCTCTGTCAGGATCGGCGCGGCATTCAAACCAACCTGACCTATGTCGGGGGGCGTGCACAAGTGACTTATGAGCTGCCGCTCAACGAGGTTGTGTTCGATTTCTATGACCGCCTGAAGAGCATTTCACGCGGGTATGCCAGTTTTGACTATACCCAGATCGGGCACCGTGAAGGGGACCTGGTCAAGATGAATATTATGGTCAATGCGGAGGCCGTCGATGCCCTCAGCATGATTGTGCACAGGGGTACTGCCGAAGCGCGTGGGCGTGGCATGTGCGAGCGGCTCAAAGACCTGATCCCGCGCCACTTGTTCAAAATTCCGATTCAGGCCGCGATCGGCGGCAAGGTCATCGCGCGCGAAACCATCGCTGCAATGCGCAAGGATGTGACCGCCAAATGCTATGGCGGAGACGCCAGCCGCAAACGCAAGCTGCTCGACAAGCAGAAAAAGGGCAAAGCGCGGATGCGTGAGTACGGCTCGGTCAGTATCCCGCAGGAAGCCTTTATTGCTGCCCTGAGGATGGGTGAGGAGTAATGGCGGGCGACCGCTTTGAACGGCATAAGCAGCCATGGACGAGCGATGAGATCCAGAAGCTCCACACGCTCGCCAAGAAGGGCATGCCGCTGAAGCAGATGGCCAAGGCGCTCACGCGTAGTGAAGAGAGCGTCAAAGACCGTGCCAAGCTCGATGGGCTAAAAATAGCCAAGCTGCGATAGCAGAGCGGAAAGGCGCCGAAATGCGCCATTCGACCTTGCCATTTTTGTATAAATCCGCCATAGACTGACCCAAGAACAGCAGATGCGTATTTTCTGTTGGGGAAACAGATAGATGGTTCAAACCATGCAGAGTGCGACGGGCGATGGCTGTTTCGCCACGGCGCCTCTTCCCGAGATTTCCGGCGACGAAGTTGGCCGGAATAGTGCCGATCAGTGGAGTCACGTGTTCCTTTAGCGCGCGGCTTATTGAACGGCACTGGGGAGGGGTGATGGGTCGCACATCCCTCCCCATTTTTCTCCATACTGACGTGCGTCGGCAATAATTTTGGGTCTGCGGGCGTTCCATTGACTCAAATCAAGGACCTTTTGGGGGTCCAGCATCATTCTCCTCCTCGACACCGCACGAAGAGGAGAAAATCATGTCGTCACATCTCATCCAGCTATATGTCATCGGGCCCGTCATTGTTGGCCTGCTCTTCGCCATGACATTGATGGTCGTTTCCATTTCCGACGCGCGGGGTTGAGGGTGGGCCATGAGCCACACGCCCAATGATCTGCGCGACGAATTTCCTGATGCGGTCGATGTTCTTCATCAACTGAAGGTGCACGACGACCATTTCGCGAAGCTCGCCGAGCGCTATCATGATCTCAATCGCGAGATCCACCGGATCGAAAGCGACGTTGAGCCCGCGTCTGACGAGCGGGCAGAAACGGCGAAGAAGCACCGGCTTGCACTGTTGGATGAAATCTCCGCCATGGTGGCCAAGGCAAAAGCCGCCTGATGGAGACCCTTGGCATCCAAAGCCGCCTTCAGCTTCGGCTTGATGAATTGCGGGCCCGCGTCGGGCACATTGGCGCTGATCTCTTAGCCCCCCATTCTGCCGATTCAGATGAGGCGGCCATTGAGGCGGAAGCAGACGAGCCGCTGCTGGGCCAAAGCGCGCTGCTTGAACTGGAGATCGCGCAGGTTCGTGCGGCTTTGGTGCGTCTCGAAAGCGGCGACTATGGCGTTTGCATCGCGTGCGGCGAAGACATTGCACCGGCTCGGCTAGAGGCCATACCCGAAGCTGCGCACTGCATTGACTGCGCCGCGCCCGGCGGGAAGGGCTGACATCCGCCATTTTTGCGCGATGGGCATTCCACTTCCGCAGACCAAACCCCAAATCCGCAACCCAAGGCGCATTTAGGAGGTTGCAGATAATAAGCATCGCTATTATATGGCGTGCATGGCGGAACCCGATAATCTTGGAACCATGGTGGCGGACGTGTCGCATCTGATGCGCCGCGCCTTTGATGAACGGGCGCGGAGCAGTGGGCTTTCGCGTCCCCAATGGCGCGTGCTGACGATGTTGCGTCGGCATGAAGGGATTAATCAGGGCGGCCTCGCGGAACTGGTTGAAGTTGAACCGATCACGCTGTGCCGCATGGTAGACCGCTTGCAGGAAGCCGAACTTGTGGAGCGCCGCGCCGACCCCGCCGACCGCAGGGCGTGGCGCCTGCATCTGACTGATAAGGCCCGCGCCCTTCTGGAAGAAATGCGGCCGATGGCCTTCAGCCTGTTTGACGACGCAATGGCGGGTCTTGATCCGACAGAGCGGTCAGACCTGTTCCGTATGCTCGAGCGGATCCGCACGAATTTGTCGCGGCGGGCGCCGCAGGAGTTGATATCAAATGGCTGACCGTGATCCTCAGATTGCAAAAGAGCGGTCCCACGCCGTGACGGAGGTGCAGCAGGGCACGCCGAAGAAGTGGCTGCGGCCTGTGCTGATGGTGTCGCTTCCAATCCTCCTCGCAGCAGGCGGTGCGGCCTATTATCTGGCCAATGATCATTATGTCTCAACCGACAATGCCTATGTGCAACAGAGCAAGGTATCGGTTTCAGCCGAGGTCAACGGACGCATTGTCGACGTGGCGGTGCGCGAAAATCAGACGATCAAGGCGGGTGACCTCCTCTTTCGTATCGATCCTGAACCGTATCAGTTGGCAATTGCTCAGGCGGACGCCGCCATTGCCTCGGCCCAGGTGCGGCTGACCACGCTCCAAACAGACTATCAGACCAGCGGCGTCGACATCGCAAGTGCCCGCGAAAATGTGGACTTTTTCTCAAAGGAATATGAGCGCCAATCCAAGCTGATGCAGACAGGTTTTACGACCAAGGCCCGCCTGCAGGAGGCGGAACATGCTTTGGCTGAGGCGCGTAGCCGCCTGTCCACGGCGCAGGCAGATGCGCAAAAGGCGCAGTCGCAACTTGCGACGGGTGCGGCGGCTCCAGGCGTCAACCCGCAGGTGCTGGCAGCGCAAGTCCAGAAGCGTAAGGCGATTCTGGAATTGTCGCGGACTGAAGTGCGTGCGCCTGAGACAGGCGTTATCAGCCAGGCTGACCGCCTTCAGGTGGGACAGATGATGGTGTCGGGCTTGCCCGCAGTGACGATTGTTTCCACCTCAGGAACGTGGGTTGAGGCCAATTTCAAGGAAACGGATCTCAACAATATGCGGGTCGGGCAGACGGCGGAATTGACGTTTGATGCCTATCCCAAGCTCAAGATCAAAGGCCGTGTCGCCAGCATTGGTGCGGGGACTGGTTCGGAGTTTTCGGTGCTGCCTGCCCAAAATGCGAACGGCAATTGGGTGAAGGTCACACAGCGCGTCCCCGTGCGGATCGCCATTGAGACAAAGCCGTCCCGGCCGCTCATCGCCGGTTTGTCGACCCACGTCCGTATCGATACAGCCAGCCGTTGATCTGGTGGCGAGTGTTGCACCTATTGAGGGCAAACCCTTTCTTGCCGTTGAGAAAAAGGGTCTCCTGAC
>JBBATT010000167.1:0-5482 GCA_040398605.1 Chakrabartia sp. | reverse complement strand
GGCCAGATTTTTCCTCAACAGGAAGTCCATCCATGTCCGCGCGGACAAGGACGACAGGGCCATCGCCATTTTTGAGCACGCCGACGACGCCTGTTTCGCCGACCTTTTCGGTCACGACCATGCCGGGGACGGCGCGGAGTTCCTTTGCCATGCGCGCTGCGGTGTTGAATTCGCGGAACGACAGTTCGGGGTTGCGGTGAAAGTGATCCCACAGGGCGCCGAGAGACTTGTCATAGTCCGATTTGATTGCTCCTGCATAATCCGGGGCGGCCGCGGCCGGTGTGGTCGCCATCAACCCAGCCGCTGCTGACAGCAAAATTCCCTTGCGCAACATCCCCTTCCTCCTGTCTGTTTCTCTCAAGTACTTTGGCAATTTGTGGCCGCTCTTGCCAGCCCCAATCGCGCCGCTGGACACGCGCGTGCGATCAGCTAGTTTGCGGCTGGTGAGCTTGGTGAAAGAGGCAGGGAACGCATTATGTCAAACGATCTGATTTTGATTTTGCTGGCGATCGCCGTCGTCGCGGTTGCCCTTTATTTTGTAATGAGGCCGGGCAAGGCACCGGCGGCCAAGATCGACGCGCCTGCGGCGACACCGCCAAAGGTTGAGGCGAAGGCAACAGAAGCACCGGCGACGCTTGTTGATGCTCCTGCTGCCGCGCCCGCTATGGCCAAGGCGGCGCCTGCCCCGAAAGCAAAAGCTCCGGCCAAGCCAAAAGCGCCAGGCAAACCAACGGCAGCTGCAAAACCTGCGGCCGCGCCAAAGGCGGCCGCTCCGGCCAAGGCTGCACCTAAACCAAAGACGGCGCCAAAGGCTGCAGCCCCGGCTGCATCGGTCACCAAGGCGACAACGCCTGCTGTGAAGGCAATTACGGCTGCAAAGCCTAAAGCGGCTAAGGCTGCACCTGCGGCAAAAGCTGCGGCCCCGAAGGCCGCCGTAAAGGCTGTCGCCAAGCCTGCGGCCCCAAAAGCTGCCCCTAAAGCCGCGGCAAAGCCTGTAGCGAAGCCCGCCGCAAAGCCGGTGGCAAAAGCCGCAGCCAAGCCCAAGGGCCCCGACAATCTCCTGTGGATCAAGGGTCTTGGACCGAAACTCAACACGCTGTTCATTCAAAATGGCGTGACGCGTTTTGACCAGATTGCCGGTTGGGGTGCCACGGAGATTGCCGCCATGGACGAAAAGCTGGGCACGTTCTCAGGCCGCATCGCTCGGGATAACTTTGTTGAGCAGGCGGCACTGTTGGCCAAGGGCGATGTCGCTGCCTTTGAAGCGAAATATGGGAAGCTCGATTCTGAGAATTGATAAGCCACTTGCCGGCGCTTCTCGAAGACTGGCCATAAGGGCGGCGCTGGCATTGACTGGCGCCGTTCTGGCAAGTGCGGCGTTGGGTCAATCGGTACAGGATCGCCAGCGAGAACTTGCAGCGGCCAAAACACAGGCTGCACGTGCGCAGCGACAGGCGGTGTTGCTGGAGGAACGGGCGGGGACGGAAGCCGATGCGGCCGTGCAAGTTCAAGCACAGGCAGCGGCTGTTGCCGGGCGCATCCAGGCCATTGAGGCAGAGATCGTAGAGTCCCAAGCCCGCGTTGCCCTGATTGAGAAGATGCGGGAACGGTTGCGCGCACGGCTTGCCGAAAAACAACAGCCTGCCATTCGGCTGGCAGCTGCCCTCCAAACCATGTCCAGTCGTCCGCCCGCACTTGCCCTCGTCCAGCCGGGGACGACCTCTGACCTTGTCCATGTGCGGATGCTGCTGGCCAGCCTCGCGCCCGAGATCCGCTCAAGAACCGATGGCATTCGTGCCGACCTTGAAGAAAGCCGACGCCTGAAACAGGATGCGGCTAAGGCCGTGGACCTTCTGGCAGTGAGCCGAAAACGCCTTGATAACAGCCGCGCCGCACTCGTGCGGCTCGAAGTGCAACATCGCCAAGCATCGTCGCGTTTTGCGTCTGGCGCCATTGCCGAACAGGATCGCGCTTTGGCTTTGGGGGAAAAGGCACGCGATATTGTCGATCTGATCGATGAACTCGGCATCCAATCGGTGACGCGGGGCGCGCTGGCGACATTGCCCGGTCCGCTGCTGCGCCCGGCGCGTCCGGGTGCTGCCAATGAAGTGCCACTTGAGCTGGCCTCGGCTTCGCCAGCTCGGCTCAACTATCGCCTGCCGGTCACCGGGCAGGTGGTGACGGGGTTGGGTGAAGTTTCCAAAACGGGCGTTCGCGCCAAGGGCCTGACCCTGCGTACACAGGCGCAGGCGCAGGTTTCCGCGCCACATGCAGGGCGTATCGCCTTTGCAGGATCTTTTAAGGGCTATGGCAAGATCGTCATCATCGACCATGGCGATGGCTGGACGAGCCTGATCACTGACATGTCGACCTTGTCCGTCCGTATCGGGGAAACGGTCATTCAGGGCAGCCCGATTGGCCGCACAGGGGGCGGGGCGCCCAAGGTCACGATTGAGCTTCGACGAGGCAGTCAGCCTGTGGATATCACCCCAATGATCAGTTGATCGGGGTTAATCCCCAAGAGACAGTTTGAATCGCGCCTTTTTCGGAGTAGATACCGCTTCGAACCAGTTCAGGACCCAATATGGCCAAGTCACTTCTGCGTGCCGCGTTCATGGTATCGGCCGTGTCGCTTATTCCCGCTGCAACGGCAGGTATCGCCGCTGCCGACATGACGATCAACCGCGACATTGAACGCTTTGTGAGCGTTTATGAACGCGTTAAGGGCGATTATGTCGACAAGGTTACCGATGAACAGCTGATCAAGGGGGCCATTGATGGCATGCTCGCCAGCCTTGATCCGCATAGCTCCTACCTCGACGCGCGCGATTTCAAGCAAATGCAGATCACGACCGACGGCAACTATGGTGGCCTTGGTCTCGTCGTCTCAATGGAAGATGGCGCCGTAAAGGTGGTCGCGCCACAGGAAGACAGTCCTGCTGCGAAAATGGGCATCAAATCAGGCGACTTCATCACGCATATTGATGGCAAGCTGCTTTACGGCGGCACGCTCGATGAAGCTGTGGACCAGATGCGCGGAAAGCCGGGCACGGACATTCGCCTCACCGTGGTGCGGCCGGGCCGTGACAAGCCGTTTGACGTGACGGTGACCCGCCAGATTATTGAGATCAAACCCGTCAAATGGGAGATTAAGGACGGCGTTGGCATCATCAACATCAACGGTTTTTCAAAGCAGACCGGGCAGATGACGCGCGCAGCAGTTGTTTCCATCGAAAAGGCCTTGGGCCGCAAGCCGACGGGCTATGTCATCGATTTGCGGTCCAACCCCGGTGGCCTGCTTGATCAGGCTGTGGAAGTCTCTGACGTGTTCCTCAACCGCGTTGAAGTCGTGTCCCAACGTGGCCGCGACAAGCGCGATATTGAGCGATTCTTCGCGCAGCCGGGTGATTTTGCGGAAGGCCTGCCGATTGTGGTTTTGGTCGACTCCGGATCGGCATCGGCCGCTGAAATCGTGGCAGGCGCCCTGCAGGACCATCATCGCGGGCTCGTGATGGGGGAGCGGACGTTCGGCAAGGGATCGGTGCAGACGCTGATCCAGCTTGATGAAGCCAGCGCGCTACGTTTGACAACAGCACGCTACTACACGCCGTCAGGCCGTTCGGTGCAGGAAGGCGGCATTGAGCCTGACATTCTCGTGCCGCAGCTGTCTGACCCAGACTACAAATCGCGCCCGCGCTTCCGTGAGGTCGATCTAGGTCGGCACCTGATCAACGAAGCAAAGGTCGACAACAGCGTCCTTGAAGCCGATGAAAAGTCAGACCCACGCTTTGCGGCCACGGCGGAGGAGCTGAAAGCCAAGGGCATTAGCGACTTCCAGCTCGATTATGCGGTGAAGACGGTGGCGCGCCTATCGAAGACGCAGGTCGCTGCCACGGGCAGTGGCCGCAAGGGCAGCCGCTGAGCATCCTCATGACGGATTTTGCAAAGGCCCGCTTTTTGGCACTTGTCGTTCCTGCTGCCCTCATGCTGGGTGCGCTTGGCAGCCAATATGTTGGCGGCCTTCACCCGTGCGAGATGTGCTATTGGCAGCGCTGGCCACATGATGCGGCGATTGTCCTCGCGCTCTTCGCCTTTGGCACGCGGGTCGACAAAGCGTCACACGTGTTGGTGGCCTTGGCGGCACTTGCGATCATGGTCAGTGGCGGCATCGGCCTGTTCCATGCAGGGGTTGAATATGGCTGGTGGGAAGGCATCACAACCTGTTCCACAACAGCCGCAGGCGTGTCCCTAGAAGATATTATGCGCGCGCCGGTTGTGCGCTGTGATGTGCCGCAATGGACGCTGCTCGGCATTTCTCTTGCCGGTTTTAACGCCATCATCTCGCTGGGTGCAGGGGCGGCCATTCTGGCCCTTCTGCGTCGCGCAGGCCGCACCGCATGACGGACGCGCGCACCAAATCCATTATGCTGCGTGTCGATCAGGCCGGGGAATTCGGCGCCACGCGCATCTATGCGGGGCAGCTTGCTGTGCTGGGGAACCGTCATCCGGCAGCGCGCGAAATCCGCCATATGGCAGCGCAGGAAGATGAGCATCTTGCCCGCTTCAACCGATTGATCGCAGAACGCGGTGTTCGCCCGACCATCCTGCAGCCTTTCTGGCATGTCGCGGGCTTTGCCCTGGGCGCCGCCACTGCGCTCATCGGCCCGGAAGCGGCGATGGCCTGCACCGCTGCCATCGAGACAGAGATTGAGAAGCACTACTCAGATCAGCTCGATGAACTGGGCGATGATGACCTCGAACTGCGCGAGACCATTGCCGAATTTCGCGACGATGAACGCGAACATCATGACACAGCAATCCGCGAAGGGGCGGAGCGGGCGCCGGCTTATCCTTTGATGTCGGCAGCGATCCGACTGGGGTGTCGTGCGGCAATCCGTCTTTCAGAACGGTTCTGACGCGGCGTCGCGTCTTGCCAACGACTCAAAAAAGGCAGAAACTCCGGTCATGCGAGTCCTTCCCCTCTTTGCCGCCATCGCGACGCTCACGGCCCTGACAACTCTGCCGACGCCTGCTATGGCCCAGCGGGCAGACCGTGTGCTGGTGATCTTCGGCAATGATCCATGCCCAACCAATGCGAGCGGCGATGAAATCATCGTCTGCGCGCGCCGCCCCGAAACAGAGCGCTATCGCATTCCCAAGGAAGTCCGCCCACGCTCCCAAGCGCCACAGAACCAAAGCTGGGCGGCGAGGTCCCAATCCGCCATGTCCGTTGGCCGCACAGGCACGGGCAGTTGCTCGGCTGTTGGTGGCGGCGGCTGGACGGGGTGCTGGGCCGAACAAATGCGCGCGGCCAAGGCTGAGGCCAAGCAAAAGGCTGCTGACGAACGGGATGTGCCCTGACGGGCTTGGCTTCTTCTTCAATGTGAGAAGGAAACTGGTCGGGACGACAGGATTCGAACCTGCGACCCCCACACCCCCAGTGTGATGCGCTACCAGGCTGCGCTACGTCCCGACCGCCAAA
>JBBATT010000166.1:0-5509 GCA_040398605.1 Chakrabartia sp. | reverse complement strand
GGCGGCTTCATCCTGATCGACAAGATCACCAACGCGACCGTGGCGGCAGGGATGCTCCACTTCTCGCTGCGGCGTGCGCAGAACGTCCACTGGCAGCCCACCGACATCACAAGGGCGGAACATGCCCGCCTGAAGAACCAGACGCCGCGTGTGCTGTGGTTCACGGGACTTTCAGGAGCGGGCAAATCGACCATCGCCAATGAGGTGGAAAAGCGGCTCAACCTCATGAACCGCCACACCTTCCTGCTGGATGGAGACAATGTCCGCCACGGCCTCAATAAGGACTTGGGCTTTACCGAGGCCGACCGGATTGAAAACATCCGCCGCGTCGGGGAAGTCGCCAAGCTGATGGTGGACGCCGGGCTGATCGTGCTGACCGCCTTCATCTCCCCCTTCCGCGCTGAGCGTGACATGGTGCGTCAGATGATCCCGGCGGGTGAGTTTGTGGAAATCTATGTCGATACCCCGCTTGCGGTGGCCGAACAGCGCGACGTGAAGGGCCTTTACAAGAAGGCCCGTGCAGGCGAACTCAAGAACTTCACCGGGATCGACAGTCCCTATGAGCCGCCAGAAGTCCCGGAAATCCGCGTGAACACGGCCGAAATGAGTGCGGAAGAAGCCGCCGATTATATCATTCAGCAGCTCTTGCCGCTGAAATAGGGGAACTAAAGGTGTCGATGACGGATGCGGAACTGGCCGCCCATTTGGCAGAAGTCGCGGGGCGACTGCTGATCGAAGTGCGGACCTCCAATGTGCTAAGCCTGAAAGCGCTGGGCGCGGCAGGTGATGCGACGGCCAACCAGTTCCTGTGCCACGCTCTTCGCGAACAACGGCCCGACGATGGGCTCCTTTCCGAAGAGGAAAAGGACAACGATGCCCGCCTGAGCAAATCCCGCGTCTGGATCATCGACCCGGTCGACGGCACCCGCGAATATGGCGAGGCCCGCGCCGACTGGGCCGTGCATGTGGGGCTGGCCATTGATGGTGTCGCAACCATCGGCGCCGTCGCCCTGCCCGGTTCCGGCCTTATCCTGCGCACCGATCAACCTGCGCCGCTGAGCGCTGCGCCAGAGAAATTGCGGATGCTGGTCAGCCGCACACGACCTGCTGCCGAAGCTGTTGCCGTGGCCGAAGCGCTGGGTGCAGACCTCGTCCCCATGGGCTCCGCGGGGGCCAAGGCGATGGCCGTGGTGCAGGGCGATGCGGAAATCTATCTACACACCGGCGGGCAGTTTGAGTGGGACAGTTGCGCACCTGTCGCCGTTGCGCGCGCTTATGGCCTGCATTGTTCGCGCGTGGACGGCAGTCCGCTCGTCTATAACCAGCGCGAAACCTATATGCCGGACTTGCTGATCTGCCGCCCTGAGCTGGCGGAACGCGTGCTCGCAGAGGTGCGCGCGCTGGCCAGTTGAACAAATTCCTTACCAATCAGGCAAAAATGCCGACCTAATCTGCCATATTGCCTCTTGCCTGCGCCCCGTCGGCACGGCAAGCCCGCCGCCGAGAGTATGTTTTTCGGAGAAGTGGCATGCGCCAGATTGATCATTTTATCGTCGGTGGTTCAGGTGGCGCAGCGACGCGCCTCAGCGATGTTTTCGACCCCAATAATGGCGGCGTTCAGGCGCAGGTTGCGCTGGGCGATGCGGCCGTGCTGGAACGTGCCGTGCAGGCCGCATCAAAGGCACAGCCCGGTTGGGCCGCCATGAACCCACAGCGCCGTGCGCGCGTGATGTTTGAGTTCAAATCCCTGATCGAAAAGAACATGGATGAGCTGGCGCACATGCTCTCGGCTGAACACGGCAAAGTGATCGCCGATAGCAAGGGCGATATCCAGCGCGGTTTGGAAGTGGTCGAGTTCTGCTGCGGCCTGCCGCACGTGATGAAGGGCGAGTACACCAATGGCGCTGGCCCGGGCATCGACGTCTATTCGATGCGCCAGCCCATCGGCATTGGCGCCGGCATCACCCCGTTCAACTTCCCCGCGATGATCCCGCTATGGATGGGCGCTGTCGCGACCAGCGTTGGCAATGCCTTCATCCTGAAGCCGAGCGAGCGCGACCCAACCGTGCCCGTCCGCCTCGCCGAACTCTTCCTTGAAGCTGGCATGCCCGAAGGCATCTTCCAGGTCGTCCACGGCGACAAGGAAATGGTAGACTTGATCCTTGATCATCCGGCCATTGGTGCCGTCAGCTTTGTCGGTTCGTCCGACATCGCGCAGTATGTTTATTCGCGCGGCGTCGCTGCCGGAAAGCGCATCCAAGCGATGGGCGGCGCCAAGAACCACGGTATCGTCATGCCCGACGCTGATCTTGACCAAGTGGTCGGTGATCTGTGTGGCGCGGCCTTCGGCTCGGCCGGTGAACGCTGCATGGCGCTTCCGGTTGTGGTGCCGGTGGGCGAGGACACGGCTGAGCGCCTCAAGGCTAAGCTGATCCCGGCCATCGAAGCCCTTAAGGTCGGCATTTCAACCGATCCCGACGCGCAATACGGCCCCGTCGTCACCGCGATGCACAAGGCCAATATTGAACGCTGGATTGAAACCGCGGTCAATGAAGGCAGCGAGTTGGTCATCGACGGCCGCGGCTTCACCCTGCAGGGGCATGAAGACGGCTATTTCGTTGGGCCGACGCTGCTCGACCATGTGACCACGGACATGACCAGCTATCACAATGAAATCTTCGGCCCGGTCCTCCAGATTGTCCGCGCTAAGGATTTCGAAGAAGCCCTGAGCCTGCCGAGCAAGCACCAATACGGAAACGGCGTCGCCATCTTCACCCGCAACGGCCACGCCGCGCGTGAATTTGCAGCCCGCGTCAATGTCGGCATGGTCGGCATCAACGTGCCGATTCCGGTGCCCGTCGCTTATCACAGCTTTGGCGGTTGGAAGCGCTCCGGCTTTGGTGACACCGACCAGTACGGCATGGACGGCATTGCCTTTTGGACCAAGAAGAAGAAGATTACGGCCCGCTGGCCCGATGGCTCAGTCGATGGCGGAAACGCCTTCATCATTCCGACGATGGGGTGATGATGTGATCTATATCGCCCCGTCTGCCCGTAAGGCGGGCGGGGCATGTAATGGGGGTGTAAATGATGAAAAAGGTGATGCTGATTTTGGCTGCCAGTGCACTGCCATTTCAGGCGATTGCACAAACCGTGCCGCAGGTTGACGATACGCCCGAGGAAATCGCGAAGGACGCGTCCCGCGACCTCAAAGACAATCGATTTTACAACAAGCCCGGTGCATCACGCGCGGATTACGACAAGGACTGGCAGGAATGCCGCCTGATCGCGCGCGGATCACGGACGCCGGCAGGCACGATCACCTATTACGATCCTTCGCTCTACAACCCAGCAATCTCGCCCATGGCCGGGGCCATCGGCGGTGGCATTGGTGCCGCCATCGGCGCTGCCATTATCGAAGGCCAGCAGCGGCGCGCAAATCGCCGGTCGTGCCTCCTGATCCACGGCTGGCGGCTGGTAGAGCTCCCCAGCGAGGAAACCGCTCGCGTTGCGGCCTTGGCCGACGCTGACAAGGATGCCTATTTCAACCGCATCGTCGGCGCAGCGGACGTGACGGGCGAGATCACGTCGGTCACCTCGTTTGAGCGCAAGACGGAAACGCCGGTTCCGGCCGCTGTTACCGCCCAGCTTTTCGTCGGAAAGAAGGTCGATCCCAAGGCGCCGATCACGATCGGTGACGATGAGGCCGCAGTCGTCGTCGCCTTCCGCCGCAGCTTAGAGGCTGGCAACCAGCACGGTATCATGAGCTTCAAGCGCTTTGACGCGGACAAGGGCGATCTGGTCTTCCAGCCGCGTGACTGGAAGAAGAAGGGCGACAAGACGGTCTACTCCGCCGATGTCACCTCTGCTGACAAGACGTCACTCTACGAACTCCAGATCGTCCGTCTGACGCCCGGTAGCTATGTCATCGATTTTGACGGGCTTGGGAAAATGAACCTTGGCACGACATACTGCTTTGGTGCCCCCATGTTTACGGTGAAGGCCGGTGAAATCGCGTATCTGACCGATATTTTGCCTGTAAATATGAAGAAGCCGGACGGAAAGCGCGTCATTGAACTTGGTCTTGTGCGCGATGCCACCGCCGCGCGCGCCGGGCTTGCGACCTTCCAGCCCGCTCTGGCGGAACGGTTGAGCGAGGCACAGCTTAAAAATCGGGCAACCTTTAGCTGCTTTGGAACCAGTATGACGCGCAGCGATTACCCCGGCGTCGCTGATGTTTGGGCGGCCGCTCCGGCAAAGGCCGAAGGTGATGCGACCAGCACTGCTGCACCTGTGGCAACAAAAGACGAGCCAACACCCGTTCCCGCGCCGGCCACCCAGTAAGGACAATGGACGGACCCGATGACCAGTCAGTTTGACCTCACGCAAGACCAGATCGCCATTCAGGATATGGCGCGCCGGTTCACAGCAGAACGCATCACGCCTTTTGCCGCGCAATGGGATGAGGATCATCACTACCCCGTCGACGTCTGGAAGGCGGCGGGGGAGCTGGGCTTCGGGTCCATCTATGTGTCAGAAGAATCGGGCGGCATTGGTCTGGGCCGCTTAGAGGCGGCGCTGATCATGGAGGCGATGGCCTATGGCTGTCCCGCGACAAGCTCCTTCATCTCCATCCACAATATGGCCGCGTGGATGATCGACACGTTCGGCAACGATGATCTCAAATCCCGCTACTTGCCCGCGCTTGTCAGCATGGAAAAGATTGCCAGCTATTGCCTGACAGAGCCGGGCTCTGGATCAGACGCCGCTGCGCTCAAGACGACCGCACGGCTGGATGGCGATCACTATGTGCTGAACGGCACCAAGCAGTTCATTTCGGGCGCGGGCTATAACGACATTTACGTCGTGATGGTGCGGACGAACGACAATGGCGCAAAGGGTATCACCTGCCTTGTCGTCGACAAGGACGCGTCCGGCCTGTCTTTCGGCGCGCCGGAAAAGAAGCTCGGCTGGAATGCATCCCCGACGGCGCAGGTGATCTTTGAAGATTGCCGCGTGCCGGTTGCCAACCGCGTGGGGGCCGAGGGCGATGGGTTCCGCTTTGCGATGGCGGGGCTTGACGGTGGCCGCCTCAACATCGGCGCTTGTTCGCTGGGCGGCGCACAACGCTGTCTGGATGAGGCGATCAAATACACCAAGGAACGCCAGCAATTTGGGCAAGCGGTGGCCGATTTCCAGAACACGCAGTTTACGCTCGCAGATATGGCAACAGACCTAGAGGCGGCGCGCGCGCTCCTTTATCTCGCAGCCGCCAAGGTCAACGCCAACGCGCCGGACAAGACCCGCTTCTCCGCCATGGCCAAGCGCCTCGCAACCGACAGCGGCAGCGAGATCGTCAACAAGGCGCTCCAGTTGTTCGGCGGCTATGGCTATCTGAAAGACTATCCCATCGAACGCTTCTGGCGCGACCTGCGCGTCCACTCGATCCTGGAAGGGACCAATCAAGTCATGCGCATGATCATCGGGCGGGATCTGACCCGCCAATGAC
>JBBATT010000165.1:0-5514 GCA_040398605.1 Chakrabartia sp. | reverse complement strand
GGACATGGGCGGGCCTTAGCGTTGTCGAGCGATTCCGCCTAGCCCCGAATATGGGCTTGGCTATTGCCGGGCTGGCCACCTCACTCTGCAAGTTGGGCGGCCAGCCCGGCAAGCGCCACACCCAATTGGCCAATTTCTTCTTTGTCGCGTGATCCGGCAAAGATCGATGCCGACAGGCAGAAGCGCGGCGCATCTGCCCGCAACGGCAAGGCCGCGCCAATCGAGCAAACCCCGGCATGGCCAAAACCATCATCGACCGCAAAGCCGCGTGCGCCAGCTTCGCTCACCTGATTGGCATAGGCATCAAAGCTCAGCATGCGTGCCCAGCGGACGGAGCGATAGCGCTGCTCCAGCGTTTGGATGTCGATGCCGTCGGCGGCGGCAAGCGACCGGCCCGTTGCGCCGCCGCCTGAAGGCTGGCGTTGCCCGATGACCATATGGATGCGCGTGGCGGCTCCGCTTTCGGCGAGCGCCTCCAGTTGCAGACGTTCACCTGCCACCAGCCGCCAAAAGCCGATCGTGGCATCATGCGCGCGGGCAAATTGCTCCATGGCGGGCCGCGCCTTCTCAATCCACAAAGAATGGGCATCGCGGGGAAGGCCAGCCGCGATCCAGTCTGCAGCAAGGCGATAGGTGCGCGCCCGATCATCGCGTAGAACGGCGCCTTCCAGCACCAGCGCCCGCAGCAGATTGAGGCAACTTGACGGGTTCAGCGACAATGTGCGCGCAATGGCGGACAAGGTCAGCCCGCGCTTGTCCGCACCCAGCACGCGCAGAATCCCAAAGGCTTGCGCAACACTTCGGACGGGCAGCTTCTCTTCGACCATACCGACGTGATATCTTTCATATATATGAAAAGCAATTCTCTATGTTGAATGCAGCCTCTTGCCGTTCGCGTGGCATCTGCCAAAGATGGTCGCAAAGGAGAGACTCGCATGGGCATGCTGGAAGGTAAGGTTGTCGCTGTGACAGGCGCGGGGCGCGGTGTCGGGCGGGAAATCGCGCTGTTGTGCGCCAAACATGGCGCGGCGGTGATCGTCAATGATCCCGGTGTCGGTGGTGGTGGCGAAGGCGGCGATGCGGGACCTGCGCAGGAAACGGTCAATGATATCTTGGCGGCTGGCGGCAAAGCGCATGCCAATCTGGCGAGCGTGGCTGATCCCGTCGGCGCGACCTCCATTATCGAAGATGCGGTCCAGCGCTTTGGGCGGATTGATGCGGTTGTGAACAATGCCGGTATTTTGCGCGACACCATCTGGCATAAGATGAGCCATGAGGATTGGCGCGCCGTCATCGACGTGCATCTGAACGGCGCGTTCAATGTCTCCAAGGCCGCGACCCCGTATTTCCGGGAGCAGCAATCAGGCAGCTTCATCCACTTCACGTCAACCTCGGGCCTGGTCGGCAATATCGGCCAAGCGAACTACTCAGCGGCCAAGCTCGCCATTGTTGGCCTGTCGCAGTCAATCGCGCTGGATATGGCGCGGGCAGGCGTCCGCTCCAACTGCATCGCGCCCTTCGCCTGGAGCCGGATGACGGCGTCGATCCCTGCCGAAACGCCGGAGCAAAAGGCGCGCGTCGAAAAGTTCAAATCAATGAGCGCGGACAAGATCGCCCCGCTCGTCGTCTATCTGGCGTCGGATGCCTCCAAGGATGTGACGAACCAGATTTTCGCCGTGCGTAAGAATGAGATCACCCTGTTCAATAAGCCCCGGCCCATCCGGTCAATGACCAAGCTGGAAGGCTGGACCCCGGAGGCGATTGCGGATGAACTGATCCCATCATTCCGGCCAAGTTTTGCGCGCGCAGATGAAGTGTCTGCCCACGCCTTCCCTCACGATCCCATTTAAGGACCCCCGACATGACCATCGGTATGGACGCAGAAATTTTCGATCAGTTCATTGAGCAGTTGCAGCGCTATGTGCGCGAGCGGCTGATCCCTGCGGAAAAACAGATTCTGGAAACCGACCTGATCCCCGACGATATCTTGAAAGAGATGCGCGAGATGGGCCTGTTCGGCCTGACCATGCCGGAAGAATTTGGCGGCGCCGCCATGAACATCCAGCAATATGTCCGCACCATCCGCGAACTGAGCTACGCCATGCCCTGCTACCGGTCGATCACGTCGATCAATATCGGCATGGTCTGTTCCGCCCTCAAAAATGGCGGCACCGAAGCGCAAAAGGCAGAATGGCTTCCCCGTTTGGCGGCGGGCGAGATCGCGTCCTTCGGCCTGACTGAGCCGGGTTCCGGCTCTGACTCTGCCGCGATGCAGACCATTGCGGTCAAGTCCGGCAATGGCTGGAAATTGAACGGAACGAAGCGGTACATCACCAATTCGCCCTTCGCCAATGTCGCGCTCATCATGGCGCGGACAAGCAAGGAGGCGCTGCCCAAGAATGCGCATGTCTCGGCCTTCCTCGTGCCGATGGACACGCCGGGCATCACTGTTGGCAAATCGGACAAGAAGATGGGCCAGGCCGGCAGCCACATCGCCGACATCATCATGGAAGACGTGCAACTGCCCGCCGATGCGCTGCTGGGCGGTGAGGAAGGCAAGGGCTTTGTGACCGCGATGCAAAGCCTCGATAATGGTCGCCTGTCGGTCGGCGCGGCAGCTGCGGGCTACGCGCGCCGGGCGCTCGACAGTGCGTTGCGCTATGCCAATGAACGCAAGGCCTTTGGGGAACCCATCGCCAATTTCCAGCTTATCCAGCAGATGCTGGCCGAAAGCGAAATCGAAATTTACGCGGCGGAATGCATGCTGGACGATGCGTGCCGTCGTGCCGATGCCGGGGAGAACGTGTTGCGCAAGGCTGCCGCTGCAAAGGTGTTCGCCACCGAAATGTGCGGCCGCGTTGTTGACCGTGTCGTGCAGATTTACGGCGGGGCTGGGTATCTCGCAGAATATGATGCCGAACGCTTCTTCCGCGATGCGCGGGTGTACCGCATCTACGAAGGCACAACGCAGATCCTCCAGCTCCAGATCGCCAAGCACATGCTGCGCGAATGGGCGGCGGCGTGACCTTCTTCCTGAATATCCTCCCCCATCGGGGAAGGGGAACCGCCGGCAGGGTGGTGGAGGGGGCCTGCTCTGATGGTTGGTCTCCCCCTCCGTCAGCCCTGACGGGCTGCCACCTCCCCCGATGGGGGAGGACCTTTCATGTATAATCTCCTCTCCGGCCTCTCGGTCATCGAAGCGTCGTCCTTCGTCGCCTCGCCGACGGCGGGGCTGTATTGCGCGCAGTTCGGGGCGGAGGTGATCCGTGTCGACCAGATTGGCGGCGGGCCGGACTATCGGCGCTGGCCGGTGACGCAGGAGAACAACTCGCTCTATTGGGAGAACCTCAACCGCGCCAAAAAGTCGGTCGCGCTGGACCTTGGCCGACCCGAGGGACGCGAACTGCTGCAAGAATTGGTGCGCGCCACCGGGCAGTTCATCACCAACTTCCCGGCGGAAGGGTTCCTGTCCCACGCCAAGCTGGCGGAAGGGCGGCCGGACTTGGTTACCGTGCGCATCATGGGCTGGGCGGACGGGGCACCGGCGCTGGATTACACGGTCAACAATGCGGTCGGTTATCCGATGATGACGGGGCCGGGGCCGGAGCCGGTCAACCATGTGCTGCCCGCTTGGGATTTGCTGTCGGGCGGCTATGCGGCTTTTGCTTTGCTCGCGGCCATCCAGAAGCGCGCTGCGACAGGCGAGGGGAGCGAGGTCCGCATTCCTCTGTCCGACGTCGCCATTGGGTCGGTCGCCAATCTGGGCGGCATTGCTGAGGTGCTCTATTCGGGCGCCAACCGTCCGCGCCTTGGCAACACCGTTTACGGCCTGTTCGGGCGCGACTTTGTCACGCGTGATGGCCAGCGCACGATGATTGTTGTGGTCACCCCGCGCCAATGGGCGAACCTGCTCACCGCGCTCAACCTCACCGATGCCATCGCGGCGCTTGAAGCGGCACGGGGCGTCAGCTTCGCCAAGGATGACGGGCTACGCTTCGATCATCGTGACGCGCTCTTCCCCCTGTTCGAGGCAGCGATTGCCGCCCGCGACCATTCTGATCTTGCGGTTGCTTTTGATGCGGGGGGCATTGTCCACAGCGTCTATCGCACAATGATGGATGCGGTGGCGGATGATCGACTGGTCGGCCAAAACCCGATGTTCAGCGCGTCCACCGACAACCCGTCCGGCTTTGCCTATCCTGCCGCTGGATCGTTCGGCACCGTGCCGCAGCAGGATCGCGGTGCGCCCTTGCCCGCGCCGCGCAATGGCCAGCATAGTGAACAGGTGCTCGCCGAACGGCTCAATCTTTCCTCGGGCGAGATTGCCCACCTTATCGACTCCAAAATCGTAGGAACCGCCCAATGACCCAACTCCGTCGCGCTGCCATCGTTGCCCCCATTCGCACACCTGTCGGCAAGTTCGGCGGGGCCCTCTCCTCCATGACCGCGGGGCAGCTGGGCGCCGTCATCCTGAAGGCCCTGATGGAGCGCACGAAGATTGATCCGTCGCGTGTCGACGATGTCGTTTTCAGCCAAGGCTATGGCAATGGCGAAGCGCCGTGCATCGGCCATTGGGCCTGGCTGCTCGCAGGACTTCCCGAAGAAGTGCCCGGCTATCAGTTGGACCGGCGCTGCGGCTCCGGTCTGCAGGCGATCATCAACGCCGCGATGATGGTGCAGACGGGGATGAGCGACGTCGTCGTCGCGGGTGGCTGTGAGAGCATGTCGAATGTCGAGCATTATTCGACCGACGTTCGGAAAGGGATACGTGCCGGCAATCTGACGCTCCATGATCGGCTCACGCGTGGACGTGTAATGAGCCAGCCGATTGAACGCTATGGCGTGATCTCCGGCATGATCGAGACGGCAGAGAACCTTGCCAAGGATTGGAACATCAGCCGCGAGGCGTGTGATGCGTATGCAGCGCGCAGCCATCAACGCGCGGCGGCGGCGTGGGCAAATGGCTTGTTTGCGGACGAACTGGTGCCCGTCGCCGTGCCGCAGAAAAAGGGCGACGCCCTGCTGTTCGATCACGACGAAGGCTATCGCGCCGATGCCAGCCTGGAGACGCTGGGCAAGCTCAAAGCGCTCGAAGGCGGCGTGGTGACAGCGGGTAATGCCAGCCAACAAAATGATGCGGCGGCGGCGTGTCTCGTTGTTGCTGAAGACAAGTTGGAAGAACTCGGGTTGGAACCCATCGCCTATTTCCACAGCTGGGCGGCGGCAGGGTGTGACCCGAGCCGCATGGGCTATGGCCCTGTCCCTGCGACCGAACGACTGTTCGCGCGCAATGGCCTGTCGTGGAATGACATTGGCCTCATCGAACTCAATGAAGCGTTCGCGCCGCAGGTGCTCGCCTGCCTCAAAGGCTGGGGCTGGTCGGATGCGGATAGCCGCCATGAGATTTTGAACGTCAACGGTTCGGGCATTTCGCTCGGCCATCCCATCGGCGCGACCGGCGGGCGGATTCTGGCCAACCTCACGCGCGAACTGCACCGCCGCGACGTTAAATAC
>JBBATT010000164.1:0-5646 GCA_040398605.1 Chakrabartia sp. | reverse complement strand
CGCTCTTGGCCTTCACGTCCGTGTCGATCCATTCGCGCAGTGCTTCGAGCAGCTCAACGGAGGAGGGTTCGCCTGCGCGTCGCGCCGGTGTCGGCGCGTCGGGTGTGACGGCGGATTGTTCAGCCTCGGGCGCATCTTCTTCGAGCAGGAGCAACAGATCGAGTTCATTCTCGCTTGTCCGCCGTCCGATGACGGCGCGTTCCAGACTGCGGTCCACGCCGCCCCGCCAGATGTCGCCCATCTGCATGCAGCCAAGCGCCCACCAGAGTGTGCGGTAGACAAGCCAGAAGCGGAAACGGGCGCGATCCACCGCTTCGCCGCGTTCCGCCTCATAGGCCGCGAAATAGGTGTCGAGATCTGCAAAGCCAAAAGCGGGCTTATCGATATGGCCAAAGCGCCACACGGTCATGCAGCCATAAGCAAGGTCCTCATGCGGATCGCCCCAATGGGCCAGTTCCCAATCGAGCACCGCGGCCAAACCGTCGGCTGCGACCATGACATTGCCCATGCGTAAATCGCCGTGCACCAATCGCGGTTCGGAGGGCGCGGGCAGATTGTCCTCACACCATTTGATGGCGAGCGCGATGATCGGCCGGTCACCGCCATAGGCCTCAAAGCGGGTTTTGAGGTCGGCAAGGGCTGCTGCCGTGTCCATATGCGGCAGGGCGATGTCCGCGCGCGGGGCAATGGCGTGGATGCGCGCCAGTTCGCGGGCGAGATCATGGATGAGGCTCGCAGGCGGCGCAGCGAGTATCTTGGCGGGGTTCACTTCCGCTTCGACCCGCTTCATCACATAGCCGGTGCCAAGGTCATCATCGGCGTGAAGTTCCCCGACGACTTCGGGGGCCAGCACGCCACCCGCGCGGGCGGCGCGGACAAGGGCGGCCTCGACATCATGGCCAAAGGGCCGGCCTTCCATCATCTCCGCTGACGGTGCCCGGCGCAGAACATAGCCCGCACCGCCCCAGTCAAAGGACCAGCTTTCCATATTAGCCCCGCCGGACAGGCGGCCCAGGTTGGACAGAGGCAGCGATGCGCCCCCCGCCATACGGGCGAGCGCCTTGGCGAGGCGATTGGGGTCGAGACTCATCCTTCTGTTCCTCCAACCAAACCGTCCTTCCCGCGAAGGCGGGAACCTATGAACACCTTAAGCGCAAAACAGGATGCTGAGGTGACCTTGGGCTCCCGCCTGCGCGGGAGTGACGATGAGAGGGATGTCCGCCTCATTTCCCATTCTTCCCTTTTTTGCCGCACCAATAGGCAAACGTCTGCGCCTGAATGCTGTTTAGAAACGCGCGAGCCGCAGGGCCGGTCCATTCCCCCTGATAATCGCGGCGTCCGGTCCACCAGCCTTGCCCCGGCAGCCGATCACTCTCCCGCACAACGAGAACAGCAAGCTCAGGCTGGCCCGCTACCTTGGCACGCCTGTCCACCTCATCAAGCGTCTTGCACAAAGCGCGCATCTTGGGACGGGAAAAGCGCAGGCCCAACATCAGCAGAAATTCCGAATAGCTGGTATCGCGGCCGTCCATAGCGATGCCCTGAAGCAGGCGCTCAATGTGCGGCACGTCGGCAAGGATGGTCGCGACATCCACAGCATCGGGCGCATATTCATCGATCATGCCGCCAGTGCTTTTTCTAGGATGACGAAGTACAGGTCATCGCGCTTGGGGGCGCCAAAGCGTGCATCGCCATAAGGGAAGGGCGCAGTTTCGCCTGTGTCGTGATAGCCCCGCCGGGCATACCAGTCGATGAGCTCAGGGCGCTGGGCGATCACGGTCATCCTTGCGCGCTCCAGCTTCCAGTCCTCTTCGATCAGCCGTTCCGCCTGCACCAGCAGGTCCCGGCCGATGCCCTGTCCCTGGCAAGTCGGACGGACGGATACAGCGCCGATATAGCCATAGCCGTCCCGCCGTTCGACTGTCACAGTTGCCAGCAGGCCGTCCGCATCGTCGCAGGCGAGGACTGTCTGGTCCGCGTCCTCCAGCGTCGACAGCAGCATATCGATGCTCGTCCGGTTGCCGCCCAGCAGGTCGGCCTCCGTCGTCCACCCGGCGCGGCTCGCGTCGCCCCGATACGCTGATTCGATCAGCGCTTCGAGAGCCGCTGCATCATCCAATATTGCCTTGCGCCAGCGCATGTCGCGCACGAATCCTTTCCCAAGTCGTTCAACCGACACTGGGTGGCGCATCGGTGGGCGTCAAGGGCAGGACGGTCAGCTGGCCTTGGTAACGCGCACGGGGATCTGGAGGATTTGGTTCACAAACGGATTATGCTCCCGCACCACATCGCCCGCCTGTTCGACGCGGATGTTGCGCGCGACCATTTCCTCAATCAGCGTGGCGATCTGGAGTTCCGCCAGACGCGCGCCGACGCAGCGGTGGACACCATAGCCGAAGGACAAATGGCGGCGCGCATTGTCACGGTCGGCAATGAACCGGTCGCCTTGATCGAAATAATCTTCATCCTGATTGCCCGAGATATACCAGAGGCCAACCTTGTCGCCTTCCTTAAAGGCATGGCCGCGGAAGTCGTGATCTTCGGTGACGGTGCGGCGCATATGGGCGACAGGCGAATGCCAGCGGATGACTTCGCTGCCGGTGTTTCCGGCAAGGCCAGGATTGGCGAGCACCTTGTCCCATTCTTCGGGCCAGCGGTTGGTGGCATCGACAAGGGCTGACATGGAATTGCGGGTCGTGTCATTCCCCCCGACAATCAGCAGCGCCATGTTGCCGATGAATTCGACTTGATCCATTTTTGACATCGCATTGGAATGGATCATCATCGACAGGAGGTCAGGCGCGGGTTCAGCCGCGGTCCGTTCCTGCCACAAGGCAAAGAACTTCATCGCCATTTCGAACATCATCATCTGGCGTTCTTGCGGCTTGTTCTTGATCATATCGAGCGAGGTGATTGCGTCTGACCAGATGGGCAGTTTGTGCCGGTCTTCCCATGGGAAGTCGAACAAGATGGCGAGCATATCGGTCGTCAGATCCACCGACACCATGGAAACCCAATCGAACACTTCGCCCTTGGGCAATGAGTCGAGCCGCGCGGCGGTGCGTTCGCGGATGCTGCCCGCGAGCCGCGTCATTTCTGACGGGGTAAAGGCAGGCGCGACGACGCGGCGCTTTTCGGTGTGGCGCGGCGGGTCCATCGCGATGAACATTTCCATGCGGTTCTGTTCCGCCTGTTCGCCACCTGCGAAATCTGAATCGACGAGCGAAATCCCGCCGCGCTCCATTTCCGACGAATAAAGCAAGGGCAGAGCTTCAACCTCGACAATGTCCTTATACTTCGTGAGCGACCAATAGGACCCGAACTCGCTGTCCTTCGTATGATGGATGGGCGCATCATTGCGCAAACGGCGCATCATCTCATGCACAGACCCGTCGGCGAAACGGTCCGGACGGGCGGGGTGGATGGTCGCAAGATCTTCAAGGCTCATATCAGGCTTCCTCTAGCATTTTGTTCGGTGTGGTTTCGTCATCGGCCAGATTGGCCACGATCTGGTCCAGCGTGCCCGACAAGGCGGCGATGCTGGCGGGGGTAAGGCCGGAAAAGGTTCGGTCGAGCATATCGTCGATGCTTCCGCGCAGACCGGGCAAAAGATCATGCGCGCGCGGCGTGGCGGCGATCTGCCAGACGCGGCGGTCATCGGGATTGGCAACGCGCATCACCAGCCCCTTACGTTCCATAATGTCGACAGTGTTGCCGACGCTGGCACGTTCGAGTTCGAGGACACGGGCGAGTTCACTTTGCGTGATCCCTTCCTGACGCATTACATAAGCCAGTAGCCGCCACTGGGTGCGGCTGAGATCATAATCGGCGAGCGCGGCGTCGATCCGTCGGCTCAGTAACCGCACGATTTCATCAAAGCGGAAGCTCAGAGCTTCAAGCGCAGAAGGGAAGGTGGAACCCGGCATGCGGAGGAAAATGATCAACTCGGGCCAATTTGTCAACTACCTTACAATATTATATCTGACGATCTAACCGATGAACTTGAGCGTCAACCACCAAGGGCACGGCTGACCGACTGCGCAAAGGCCTGCCCGCCATCCTGCGCAAACGAAAAGAAGAGCGCCGGTTCAATCACTTCCAACTCCATCAGGTGGAAGTCGTTTGCCGTCGCGCGGACCATATCGACGCGGGCGTAGAGCGGGGCATCGGGTGTTGCGGCCAATGTCGCTTTGGCCAACGTCAAGGCAGCCTCCGGCGGCGTGACAGCGACTTCGCGCCCGCCAAATTGTTCCTGCACACGAAAGTCTCCGGCGGCGGGCGTCTTCAGGATGGCGTGGCTGAATTGTCCATCAAAGTAGAAGAGCGAAAACTCTCCCTCGGTCGCGATAGCCGGCATCATCGGCTGGATGAGCATGTCCCGCCCGAGCACATCAGCGGGGATGGGGTCGCCGGATTTGAGGAGATAGGTGCCGTCTGCACCGCCGGAAATTGTCGGCTTGATGACAAGGATGTCGCTTTCAAACGCAACGCGTGCCGCTTCTAGATCCACCGCGCGGAGGGCCGGGGCCGCACGCGTCGGAACAACGCTGACACCGCTCTCTGCCAGCTTGAGCAGGTAGGCTTTGTCAGTGTTCCATCGCAGCAGCGGGATGCTGTTGGCCATGCGCACGCCCTGCGCGTCCCAGCCGTCCAATGCCTGAAACCAGATGTCAGGCTGACGTTGATAGCCCCAAGCGAGCAAGGGAAGGACGAGCGAGAAACCGGTCAGATCCCCCGCATCGGTCCAAGGGCGGAACTGAAGCTGGTCGCCAAACAGGGCGCGGAACTGATCCGCATGGGGGTGCCAGTTTTCTTCATAGTCAGGGTGCGGCGTCAGAATGCAGATGTCTTTCATGCAAGCCTCTTGCAACGGTCCACGCGGACTGGCAAGTTTCAGTCTGAAACTTATAAAGGACTTGAAGATGATCCTCTACGGCAGCCCGATTTCCCCCTTTGTCCGCAAGGTGCTCGTCGTCGCCGCCGAAAAGGGCATTGAACTGGAATTGGTGCCCGTCGGCATCGGTGACCCGAACCCGGCCTTCAATGCGTGCAGCCCATTCCGCAAAATGCCCGCGCTTAGCGATGGCGATTTTAGCATTTCGGATTCAACAGCCATCGTCACCTATCTTGACACGAAGCAGCCTGCGCCAAGCCTGATCCCGTCCGATGCCCAAGGACGCGCGCGGACCGTGTGGTTTGACGAGTTTGGAGACACGATTGCGGCAGCGGCAGCAGGCAAGGTCTTCTTCAACAAGATTGTCGCCCCGCGCTTCCTCAAGCAAGAGGGCGACGCCGCTCTCATCGCGCAAGGTGAAGTCGAGTTCGGCCCGGTCTGCGATTATCTGGAAAGCGTTATCCCTGCGTCAGGGTATCTGGTGGGCGATGCGTTCTCGCTCGCCGACATCTCAGCGACCACCAGCTTTGTGAATGCGGCGCATGGCGGCATGGTTCCCGATGCGGCGACCTATCCAAAGCTGACGGCCTATCTCGCGTCGATCTTCGGACGTCCGAGCTTTGCCACCTGGATTGCGCGGGAGAAGAAGATATTGGGGCTTTAGGTCAACTTTCGGTCATTGCGAGCGAAGCGCGGCAATCCACCCATCAAACGTGCAAATGGATTGCTTCGTTTCACTCGCAATGACGAAG
>JBBATT010000163.1:0-5696 GCA_040398605.1 Chakrabartia sp. | reverse complement strand
GAGCACGTTGAGCAGGTCACGGACGGAGAGCCCGCCCGGCTCATGGTGCGACACACCGGGTGCAAAGGCCGGATCGAGCGCATCGAGATCAAGGCTGATATAGAGCGGCGCGTCGGGGATCGGCACGGCACCCGCCGCGAAGTCCCGCATCTCGACCATCTCGACGCCAAAGCGTTTCGCCTGATCGCGGCAATGCGCGTTGACGGTGCGCAAACCCACCTGAACAAGGCGGCGGGCATGGCCGCCTTCCATGATCCGCGCAAAGGGTGAGGCATGGCTCAGCGGATCGCCTTCAAAGTCGTCATAGGTGTCGGGATGCGCGTCGAAGTGCAGGATATTGACCGGCCCGTGCACAGCGGCCAGCCCCTGCACGATCGGGTTGGTGACCATATGATCGCCACCGAGGAAGATTGGCGTCGCACCCGACTGCGCCGCGTTTTCTGCCGCTGCACGGATCATCTCGAAATCGCCCGCGCCTTCCGTCAGCAGCAGATCACCCAGATCCTCAAACGCGATATCCACGCCGAGCTCCCGCCCGCTTTCCGCCGCCATATTGCTATGATCGGACCACAGAGCCGCGCGGATAAGCTCAGGCGCTTGTGCCGGGCCGCGCAAGAAAGACGAATGGGAGTCAGTCGGCAGGCCGATCAGTTGAACGCGTGCCAAACTACGCCCCAAACGCCTCTTCGATCAGCTTTTTAGACGCGTCATTATCCCATTCCCCCCCGCCGACCATGCGCCAGATTTCCTTGCCGTCCTTATCGAACAGGATCGTCGTCGGAAGCGCGCCGCCGCCCAGCGCAAAGCCAAGGTCAGCCTTCTTATCGACATAGGGCTGGAGCGTCTTGAAGCCTTGGGTGTTCCACCATTTCTCAACAACAGGGCGGCCCTTCATATCCTGGCTGACCGCCAGCACCTGAAGTCGCCCTGCCTCGCGCGCTGCGAGTTTCTCAATGGTCGGCATTTCGGCGATGCACGGACCGCACCATGTCGCCCAGACGTTGACGAGAACAGGCTGACCCTTAAACGCGGCCAGCTTCACCGTCGCACCATCGGGGGCTTCGAACGACACGTCGGGCATCGCCTCGCCTTTGTGGCTGCGGTCAAGCGCACCGGTCAGCTCTTCACCTTTGGGAAGCGCTGCTTGGGGCTGGGCCGCAGATGATTGCGTGTCCCCGCCTTGCGGCTTGGTGTCGGATTGCTTATCGCAGCCCGCAACAGTCAGGCCGAGCATAAGGACAGGTAAGATTAGCAGCCGCAAGTCAGACTCCAATTCCATGTGGGGCGGGCGTTTTGCCGAGGGTCCGGCCGCCGTCATGCGTGAGATAAACGCCTCCATCCCATTCGACAAGCGGTTGTGGCAGCAGGACATTCGCGCGTCCAAGGCGCACGTCGCGATGCTCGCCGCGCAAGGGATCGTGAAGGCCGAGGATGCGGCCACGATCGCGCAGGGCCTCGACACTATTGCTGTGGAGTATGAAGCCAATGGCGTGCCCGTCGATCTGGCACTTGAAGACATTCACATGGCGACGGAAGCGCGGCTGGCTGAGCTGATCGGCCCAACGGCGGGTCGCCTTCATACGGCGCGCTCCCGCAATGATCAGGTGGCGACCGATTTCCGCCTTTGGGTCCGCGATGCCATCGACGCGGTGGAGCTTGGCCTTATAGAGCTGCAAAAGGCGCTCGTCGCCCGCGCAGAAGAACATGCCGACGCTGTGATGCCCGGCTTCACGCATCTGCAAAGTGCGCAACCAGTCACCCTCGGCCACCATTTGATGGCCTGGTATGAGATGATCCGGCGCGACCGCGATCGTTTTGCCGATGCGCGCCGTCGGTTGAACGAGTGTCCGCTCGGGGCAGCCGCGCTTGCCGGAACAGGCTTCCCGATTGACCGTCATGCGACGGCAGCGGCGCTCGACTTTGCCAAGCCAACCGACAACAGCCTCGACAGCGTGTCTGACCGGGACTTTGCGCTCGATTATCTGATGGCGGCGAGCCAGTGTTCGCTCCACCTTTCGCGCATGTCGGAAGAGATCATCATCTGGGCGTCCCAGCCCTTTGGCTTTGTGGCCCTGCCTGACCAATGGTCGACGGGCAGCTCGATCATGCCGCAAAAGCGCAACCCAGATGCGGTCGAACTCGTGCGTGGCCATGCGGGGCGCATCACCGGCTGCCTCAATGCGCTGATGATGACTATGAAGGGCCTGCCGCTCGCTTATTCCAAGGACATGCAGGACGATAAGCCGCCGGTGTTTGAGGCGCATGACCTGCTCGCGCTGTCCATCGCCGCGATGACCGGGATGACCCAAAGCGTCACCTTCCGAACAGACAGGATGCGCGCGCTCGCCGAAAGCGGCTTTGCGACGGCAACCGACTTGGCCGACTGGCTGGTACGGGAGGCCGGCCTTCCCTTCCGCGAGGCGCATCATGTGACGGGCCGTGCGGTTAAGCTTGCTGAAGAAAAGGGCGTGGCGCTCGCGGCGCTGCCTTTGGGCGATCTTCAAGCAATCAACCCGGCAATCAATGACAGTGTCTATTCGGTCCTCACGGTCGATGCCTCGGTCGCCAGCCGGATGAGCCATGGCGGCACCGCCCCTGCGCAGGTTCGGGCGCGCATTGCCGATGCAAAGGCGCTATTGGGCCTTTCATGATTCGCGCGATCGCCCTTGCTGTGTCTCTGTCGCTGACCCTTTCGGCCTGCGGCGGGCGCGTGAAACTCAAACCCCAAGAGGGGGCGAGCATGCCGGTCAAACCGGAGGATGTGCAGGCCCAGCCGACCGTTGAAGAGATGATTGCCCCTTCCACGCAGGCCAACCCCAAACGCAGCGACGAGCTGTTAAGACGCTCCGAAGAACGCCGCGACGATAAGTTTGACCTCCCGCCGAAAGGCTAAGAATTCCATGGACCATTTTCAGATCAAGAACGGCATCCTCCATGCCGAGGACGTCCCGCTGACCCGCATTGCAGATGAGGTTGGCACGCCAGTCTATGTCTACTC
Organism: Chakrabartia sp.; assembly: GCA_040398605.1. Lineage (GTDB taxonomy): Bacteria > Pseudomonadota > Alphaproteobacteria > Sphingomonadales > Sphingomonadaceae > Aquisediminimonas. Next base: position 2,698 of record JBBATT010000163.1, on the reverse strand, counting down.
CCGTGCCACGCTGGAGCGACACGCTCAGGTGTTTCGCGAAGGCATCGCGCCCGTCGGGCGATCGCACATCGCCTTTGCCATCAAGGCCAACCCCAACCGTGCCGTCCTGCGCGTCCTCGCCAAGCAAGGCTATGGCGCCGATGTCGTCTCAGGAGGCGAGATTTCGCGGGCTATTTCGGCCGGCATGAAGCCGGAAGATGTGGTGTTCTCGGGTGTCGGGAAAACCCGCGCCGAGTTGGAGCAGGCCCTCGACGTCGGAATCGGCCAGTTCAATATTGAGCTGGAAGAAGAAGGCGTTGTCCTCGCCCAGATCGCTGCATCCAAGGGGAAAACAGCGGTCGCCACCCTGCGCGTGAACCCAGATGTAGATGCGGGAACCCACGCCAAAATCTCCACGGGCAAGAAGGAAAACAAGTTCGGCGTCGCCATTGATCTCGCACCCGGCATCTTTGACCGACTAGCCGGGCTTCCCGGTCTTTCCATGCAGGGCGTGGCGCTCCACATCGGCAGCCAGTTGTTCGATCTTGATCCGCTAGAAGCCGCTTATGGCCGCATTGGGCAGCTGGTCGCCGAATTGCGCGCGATGGGCCACAAGATCGAGCGCGTTGACTTGGGCGGCGGGCTTGGCGTGCCCTATAAGGCGGATGAAAACCCACCCTCGCCCGCCGATTACGGCCAAATGGTCGCCCGCGCGACCAAGGGCTGGGATGTCACCCTCATGTTTGAGCCCGGCCGCGTGATCGTTGGCAATGCAGGCGTGCTGCTGACCAAGGTGATCTGGGTGAAGCCCGGCGTCATCCGCCCCTATGTCATCGTCGATGCGGCGATGAACGACCTTGCCCGCCCTGCCATGTATGATGCCTGGCATGACTTTGCAGCCGTTCAGCCAACGGGTGCGCGGATGAATGCGAACATCGCAGGGCCCGTCTGCGAGAGCGGCGACACCTTTGCTATGGGCCGCGATATTGACGCGGTGGCATCGGGCGATCTTGCCATTTTCCGGACAGCCGGGGCCTATGGCGCGACAATGGCCAGTACCTACAACAGCCGCCCGCTCGTCCCGGAGGTCATGGTCGACGGGGACAAGTTTGCTGTCGTGGCAGACCGGATTGCGGCAGAGACGATCCTCGATGCGGAGCGTATTCCAGACTGGCTGGCGTAAGTCCGGGCGTCATCCTTCCGCACATCATGGGATTGATCCAGTTGAACGCAATTCGCAGCCAATATAGTTGCGAATGGGTTAAGGTTGGTTCATGTTGCAACTGCGAACAAACGATTCCCCATCAGGGGAATGCGTTGCGACCCTCCGCCCAAAGGACAGTTCCATGACGATGCGTAGAATGAAAACCACCCTCGCGCTTCTTGCGTTGGCAACAACCTCCCCCGTTTTCGCAGCCAGCCTGATCACCAATGGCAGTTTTGAACTCGGCACTACGAGCGGCGCTTTTAGCACCGCAGTTGCAGGCTCCACAGACATCACCGGATGGACCGTTGATTCAGGCTCGGTCGACTATATCAGCTCCTACTGGGCAGCCTCTGACGGCGCGCGCAGCATCGATATTGCCGGCAGCGCGATTGGCGCACTTTCCCAGTCCTTTGCAACAACGGCAGGCCAGTCTTATGTCGTGAGCTTCGATCTTTCGAGCAATCCTGACCTTTCGGCGCCGCGCGATCTGCTCGTGTCAATTGATGGTGGCGCGCCAATCGTGTTCACCCATCCCGGCGCGACCGGCAGCGACGCGGCAGGCATGAACTGGACGGCACAGTCCTTCTCGTTCCTCGCCGGTGGCCCCTCCACGACGATCACTTTTACGACCAATGCCTCTGCGCAGAACGTTTTTGGCCCGGCGCTCGACAATGTCTCGGCGGTTGCCGTGCCTGAGCCCGCAGCTTGGGCCTTGATGCTGGCCGGCTTCGGCTTGGTTGGTGGTGCCATGCGGCGCCGTGAGCGCAGCCGGACAGTCCTCGCCTAGGTCAGCCTGTTTTGGCCGTCACGCAGCATTTGGCCTGCGTGACGGCCAATTCTCTTATCCCCGTCCGATGAGCTTTTGCGCCATGCGGTCGGCGACCTGTGCCGGGTTGTCGCCCGTCGCGACGCTTTCGTCCCACACAGCGTTGAGCCGGTCGGGAATGCCAGCAATCTTGCTGTCAACGGCCGAACGACCCGCGCCGTCCAGATATTCGAGCGCCACATTGATGATGCCCCCTGCGTTGACGACATAGTCCGGGGCATAAAGAATGCCGCGCGCCTGCACCTCATCGCCATGTTCCGGCAGGGCCAGCTGATTGTTCGCACCGCCTACAATGACCTTCGCCTTGATAAGCGGGATGGATTGGCTGTCGAGAATAGCGCCAAGCGCACAGGGGCTGACCACATCAGCCTCGGTCGCCAGAATCTCATCGGCGTCGACCATGGCGGCACCCAGTTCCGCCGCAAGGGCTGAGGCCTTTGCCGCGTCTCTGTCCGCAAGCGTCAGACGCGCACCGGCGGTTGCCAGATGCCGCGCCAGCCCGCCACCAACGCTACCGACGCCCTGAATGGCGACATGAACGCCCGACAGGTCATCCTTGCCCAAGGCCCGCTTGACGGCCGCCTTGACGCCTAGGAACACGCCCAGCGCCGTCGACGGGCCCGGATCTCCCCCTGCCCCGCCATCCTTAGGCGGCAGACCAGAGACAAACTTTGTCCCTTTGGAAA
>JBBATT010000162.1:0-5697 GCA_040398605.1 Chakrabartia sp. | reverse complement strand
AAGCCCGGTTTCCTTAACCCGCGCGGCGAAAACCTGCTCAAGCCGCCGGTCGTCCTTGTCGATTTCATAAGGACTGCCATTGACCGAAATCAGCAGTTCAGCGCCGCTTTGCTTCAAATGGGTGCAGACCGTGGGCAGCCAGCCATCTTCACAAATGGGCAACCCCAATTTGACGCCGCGAAAGTCGACAGGGTCGGGCAGGGGGCCTTGGGCAAAGATGCGCTTTTCATCGAATGTGCCGTAATTGGGAAGCTCATGCTTTTTGCGAACTGCCGTGATCCGCCCGCCGTCGAGCAGCGCCACAATATTGTAGAGCCGCTCCGCTTCCATCAGGATTGAGCCAACCAGCATGGCCGGGCCACCATCAGCCGTTGCGGCGGCAAGCCGCTCGAGCTCCTGCGCCGCCGCGTGTTGAAAGGCGGGCTTCAGGACAAGGTCTTCAGCCGGATACCCAATGAGTTGCTGTTCAGGAAACAGCACCAGATCCACGGCACCCGCCTCCATGGCTTTGGCACGCCAGTCGAGCATCGCATCGGCATTGCCAGCAAGATCGCCCACGCGCTGGGACAATTGGGCCATGGCGATGGTGAGGGTATCAGTCATGCCCGCTGTGTATGAGCGCCCTGCGGTCACGGCAAGACCGGACCCTCAATCTCAGAACAGTCCGGCGACAAGCTGTCCCATCATCCGGCCTGGCACGAAGGAAAAGAGGCCTGCAACGATCAACCCTATAAAGGGCCCGGTCATTGCCTGCTGATGCGTCCGCACATCGCCCTTGCGGATCGCCCAGATCGCCCTTGGGATGGAAATAAGCGTAATCACTGAGAAAACATGGATCGGCCCAATGGAGCCCACCAGACCCTGAAGCCAGAAACTGGATATGGCCGTTGTCATCATCAACATCGCCCATATGCGACCGAGAGCCTTATGCAGGCGTGTGCCCTTTTTCATCAACAGCACCGGCCCGCCAAGCAGCAGCGCTGGAATGACTGTGCCGACATGAATGATCAGCGCCCAAGGTGTGTCATCATAAGTGATCTGCACACTGCCGGAGATCACACTCGCCAAAGCCATAAGCGCCAGCGTGCCCAGGGCTGCAAAGGCGATGCAGCCGAGGATGAAGCGCGGGGAAAGGGTGGGTCGTGTCATGGTTGTCATCAAAGGTCTCCAATCTGTCCGCCCCTCTTTTGGCCGAGCCCGTTCGCGGGCAATGCGGAATGCGCAAACCGCGCCACATTCTTCGCAAGGCCGGCCGCACCACCAATTGACGCTTCGCGAAATGGCAGGCACGTTCGCCCGATGATCAAAGCGGTGAGCATCGAAATCTTCATTGTGCTTACCATTGGGGTGCTGCTTGGCCTGATCGGGCCTTTTGGCACCTTCGAGATGAGCGCAGGCCTGCGCATGGCATTTTGGCTTGTCACTTTGCTGATGGGCTATGCGATTTTCCGTCCGTTCCTCATTGTCAGTGAGTGGGTCGGTGAAACGTTGCATGTGCCTCAACTGGTTGCAGGCGGCTTGGCGTTGATGATCGCTGCCTTGCCTTTGACCTTTCTGATTGCCCTTTTCTTCGCTGGTTTTGACGCCACCCGCGCACTCACTGGCAAAGGGCTGATCGGCCTTTATCTTCAGGTGTGGCTCATTGGGTTCATGGTCAACGCCGTCTTCGTGCTGACGCTAGGGCGATCCGCCAAACAGACCGAGCCAGCGACCGGCGCGCCGGACCCTGACAAGGCGTCCGTCCCTGCCAGCGCCCCGGGCCAAAGCTCATCCACCCGTCTATTGCCCGACGTCGGCCCTGTTTATGCGCTGAAGGGGGAAGACCACTATGTCCGCATCTTCGGCCAAAGTGGGGAGCAGCTGGTGCTGATGCGCCTGCGCGATGCCATAGCGGACGTACAAGACGACCAAGGCGAACAAGTGCATCGCAGTTGGTGGGTGTCGCGCACGGCCATCGCCTCCGTGCGCCGGGTTGGACGGACAGCCGAACTGACTTTGGTCGACGGCACGGTCGTGCCTGTGGCCAGGGATATGATGCCGCGTCTTCGAGAACTCCGCTGGCTTTAGCCGATTGTTTCTCCCAGTTTAGGCCGTAAGGTGCTGACATGAAGAGAGATACCGAACTGAGCGCTGCTATTGATGCGGCACATGTGGCCGGTGCCGTCGCAATGACGGGCGGGCGTGATGGCATCCACTATGCACGGGCCTTTGGCTCCCGCAGTCTGGACGGCGCGGCGATGCAGACAGATGATCTGTTCCAGATCGCATCGATGACAAAAGCCATCGTCTCGGTCGCCGCCTTGCAGCTGGTGGAACGCGGCAAGCTGTCGCTGGATGCACCGCTGGATGCGCTCCTTCCGGAGTTGGCCAATCCACAGGTGATCGACGGATTTGAAGAGGATGGCACCGTCCGGCTGCGCCCCGCCAAACGCGCGATCACGCTGCGCCATCTGCTTACGCACACTTCGGGCTTTGGCTATGAGTTTATGAGCGCGGATATGGTCCGTGCCCGTGGTCCAGCCGGATCACCCACCCCCGGCACTAAAGCAGCGCTGATCTCTCCGCTGCTGTTCGATCCCGGTGAAAAGTGGGAATATGGCATCAGCACTGATTGGGCTGGACTTGCTGTTGAAGCCGCGAGCGGCCAGCGCCTTGATGCCTATCTGGCCGAGCAGGTCACAGGCCCGCTCGGCATGGCGGACACCCACTTCAACCCCGACGCAACGCAACGTGCCCGGGCGGCATCCCTCTATCTTCGGGGCGCAACCGGCCTCTCCCCCATGCCAATCGAAATTGGCGGCGGACCGAATGTCGAAGTGCTGTCCGGCGGCGGTGGGCTGTATAGCACGGCACCCGATTACATGCTGTTTCTTCAAATGCTGCTCAGTGGCGGCGCATGGGGGGGGACCCGCATCCTGTCTGAAGCCATGGTTGCAGAACTGACGCAGAACCATGTCGGGGGCCTTCGTGCCGGTCGTATGGAATCGGTCGTTCCATCGCTTGCCGGTGTCTTTGATATGTATCCGCAGATGGACACCAAATGGAGCCTCGGCTTCCTCATCAATCCGGACACCGGGCCGCATGGCCGATCCGCAGGGTCACTCAGCTGGGCGGGCATCGCCAACTGCTATTATTGGCTTGATCCGGTCGCGGATATCGCAGGTGTCCTCATGACCCAAGTGCTGCCATTTGGCGACGCCGGGGTGCTCAATGCGCTCGGCGCATTGGAACGAATGGCCTATCAGGGGGATTGACCCCTTTTCGGATTCCATTCCACGTTCTAAGGGACGCCCACTCATTGTGGGCGGGACACACTTCATGAAACTCATCACCGGCAACTCCAACATCAAACTGGCGCAGTCGATTGCCGATTACTGTGATATCCCGCTGACCAAGGCGAGCGTGCGCCGCTTTGCCGATGAAGAAGTCTTTGTAGAAATTCACGAAAATGTCCGCGGCGAAGACGTGTTCGTCATCCAGTCGACCAGCTATCCAGCCAATGACAATCTGATGGAGCTGCTGATCATCTGTGACGCGCTGCGCCGCGCGTCGGCCAAGCGGATTACGGCGGTTCTCCCTTATTTCGGCTATGCCCGGCAGGACCGCAAGCCCGGCCCCCGCACGCCGATTTCCGCCAAGCTCGTCGCGAACCTCATTACAACGGCGGGAGCCAACCGCGTGCTTTCGATCGACCTCCACGCAGGCCAAATTCAGGGCTTTTTTGACATTCCGACCGACAATTTGTTTGGCGCGCCGGTGGTGTCGGCGGACATTCAAGCCCGCTTTGGGGACCGCAACATCATGGTCGTTTCGCCTGACGTCGGCGGCGTGGTCCGTGCCCGTGCGCTGGCCAAACGCCTCGACAACGCCCCACTCGCCATCGTCGACAAACGTCGTGAGCGCGCCGGCGAATCAGAAGTCATGAACATCATCGGCGACGTTGAAGGCCGCTTCTGCATCCTCATCGACGACATCGTCGATTCAGCAGGCACGTTGTGCAACGCGGCCGCCGCGCTGAAGGCGGCAGGCGCGGAAGATGTTGTCGCTTACTGCACCCACGGCGTTCTGTCTGGCGGCGCTGTTGCCCGCGTCGAAGGCTCGGCCCTGCTCGAACTCGTCGTCACCGACTCGATCGGCACGCCGGATACAGCCGCTGCTGCCAAGAAGATCCGCCATTTGACCATCGCGCCGCTTCTGGGCGAAGCGATCAAGCGGATTGCAGACGAAAGCTCAGTGTCCAGTCTGTTTGATTGATCGCGCCTGTTACATTCGGCGCTGAGACAGGACTAGACGCGCGTCGCGCCTTCCAGCCGGTCAGCAAAGATCATACGGCCCGGGCCCATGCGGGCGATCACTTCCACCAGCTTGGCCTGTGGGAAGGCAAAACAGCCTTCGCTCCGCCCCAGCTTGCCCATCGTACGGATCAGGTCTGGGTTGGCATAGTCAGCCCCGTGGACGACGATCGCGCGGTCTTCGGCATTGTTATTGTCAGCTTCCAGACCCGACAGACGCATGGAAAGACCGTGTTTCCCGTCATAATAATTGCGCGTCAGATATGCGCCACGCGACGTGGCGTTGGAGCCGGGGTCGTTGGAAAAGCCTTTGAGCCAGCCGTCATGTTCCGGGTCAGACCCGCGGCCATGCGTCACATAATACCGGTTCACCGTCCCGTTCACGAGATTGGCGATGAAAAAGCGCGGTTCGGCGGACGGCAGAGAAAAGTCTGCCATGCCAACAACATCGCGAACCCAGATGCGGTTGCCCATCCGGTCCAGTTCATGCTGGGCGATGTCCAGCAGGCGCGCATCTGTCGGTGCCGCCAAAGCCTTGGACGGGATCATCGACACGGCGGAGGCTGCGACCAAACCCGCCAGAATATCTCTGCGGCCGATTCGTGCGGCCTCTGTTTCTCTCATAGATCAAACATAGGCAGTCGCTGAGGATAAAGTCGATACCGTCATGCGATGGGCTGCGGCAAACGCGCGGTAAGCGCTCGATTTCCCACTCAAAACAGGCAATTCCTTTCTCCCGCCAGCTTCGCTAGGACCACCGAAGAAGGAGACCGGCATGAAAGCGACGATCTGGCACAATCCCAATTGCGGCACCTCCCGCAAGACGCTCGAGATCCTGCGGGAGACGCCCGGCGTCGACGTAGAGGTGGTCGAGTATCTCAAAACGCCGCCGTCGCGCGACACGTTGGTCGCGCTCTATCGCGATGCCGGTCTAACCCCGCGCGAGGGCTTGCGGACACGGGGATCGCCCTCCCAAGAGCTCGGTCTGCTCGACGCTGATGCGGACACGATTCTTGATGCCATGACACGCGAACCGATCCTGATCGAACGCCCGCTGGTCCGCACGGATAATGGCGTCCGCCTCTGCCGCCCGCAGGATGTGGTGCGCGAGATCCTCTAAGGGCCAGCCGCGCCAATCAACCCTTCCCCGACGGCCACCAATTGGGCATGATGCACGCCATGAAGGTCGTTGCAGTCTATAATCTGAAAGGGGGCGTCGGAAAGACGACGCTCGCCGCCAATCTCGCCTGGTGCGCCGCGACCCTGTCGTCGCGCCGCACCTTGTTGTGGGACCTTGACCCGCAGGGCGGTGCCACTTTCCTCCTGGGGTCCAGCCCGACCGCGGAAAAGGCCCGCTCCGTCTTTGCCAAGGATATTGAGCCGTCGCGTCTGATCACGCCCACAG
>JBBATT010000161.1:0-5698 GCA_040398605.1 Chakrabartia sp. | reverse complement strand
CACCCAGCCAAAGGGCTTGGGTGTTTTGGGCATATAGCCTTTTTCCGAATGCGCGATATTGAAACCGGCTGCCGCATAGGCGCCGGTGATGGGTCGCGTCAGGTGGCAGTTCCCGCTGAGGCGCTTCCAGACTGGCTCGATGCGACGCTGCCATTTGGCGGGGGCTGCGTCTGGTGCAGCGCCATGTTCCAGAAACAGCGCCCTGCCGCCCGGGCGCAAAACGCGACGCATTTCTGAGAGGACCTGCTGCTGGCTGTGCACGGAACACAGCGTAAAAGTGACGAGGACAGTGTCGAAGCTAGCGTCGGCAAAGGGCATTGCTTCTCCGATGCCCGCGCGGATATCCGCCGACATGCCTTTGGCTTGCGCGGCCTCACGTGATCGGTCGAGCAGAGCGGGGGAGGGGTCCAGCCCTGCGAAGCTCTTTATCTTGGCCGGATCATAGAATTCCATATTGATGCCGCCGCCACAGCCGAGTTCCAGCACATCGCCATCGGCCTGCGGGACGATCCGGCTCCGCGCTTTCATAATCTGCGGTTGGGCGCAACAGCAGCCGATCAGCTTTGGCACCATATTGCGGTCCCACCATCCGGCGGGCTTGGGTTCATAGATGGGCTGAGAATTCACTGAGGACATTTTCGTATAGCTCCCGTTTGAACGGCACAATCAGATCAACCAGCTCATCGGGACGCGCCCAGCGCCATGCCCGAAACTCCTGATGTTCCGTGGTGATGTCGATATCGGCATCGGCGCCCAGAAAATGGAACAGGAACCAGTGTTGGCTTTGGCCCCGATATTTTCCGCGCCAGATTTTACCGATCATCTCTGCCGGTAGATCATAGAGATGCTGCTTGTCCGATTGTGCGACCATCTCAACCAAATGTGGCGCTATGCCTGCTTCCTCGCCAAGCTCCCGAAGCGCTGCAGTCAGCGGGTCTTCGCCGGGGTCAATCCCACCCTGCGGCATTTGCCAGGCTTCACTTGTGCTATCGAGTCTTTGGCCGACGAAGATGTGTCCATCGGCATTGCGCAGCATGATGCCTGCACAGGGTCGGTAAGGCAGATCGGCAAAAGGGTCACTCACGCGGCGCATTCTCCAAGCAATGCCTTCAGTGCATTTAGGCCGTTGGTGATATCCTGATGGGAAGAGGGGATGCCTTTGCGCAGGCAGATGAAGCCGTGGATGTTGCCGGAGGCTTCCAAATAGGTGGTGCGAATACCCGTCTCGATCAGCTTGGCCGCATAAGCGCGGCCTTGGTCTCGCAGTGGGTCCAAGCCCGCTGTGATAATAACCGTTGGTGGCATACCTTTTTGATCATGCTTCAACGGCTCAATCCGCCAGCTTCCATCGCCTGCGTAGGAGGTCATGAAAAAGTCCATCGACTCCTCAGTCAGCAAATATCCCTTTTTGAAGGCGTCATAGCTTGGCCAACGGCCGTGGTCGTCAACTGTGGGATAGATGGGGTATTGCGCAATAACGGGCTTGGAGGCCGCTTTGTCGCGCAGCGCCATGGCTGTAACGATGGCCAGATTGCCGCCTGCGCTGTCGCCCGAGAGGACGAGGCCGGTGCAGGGAATGTTGTCTGCAATCCAGCGGGTCGCCGCTTCGCAATCGTCAGGGGCCGCCGGGAACGGATGTTCCGGGGCGAGGCGATAGTCGATCGAGATGACGGGCATATCGAGCTGCCGCGCAGCTTCGGCGCAATAGGGTTCATGCGTGTCGATGTCGCCGATCACAAAGCCGCCGCCGTGATAGAAAACCATGACGGGGCCAGCTTCGCGGTCAGTACGGGTGTCATAAAGCCGGGCGGAAATGGTGCCAGCTGGACCGTTTATGGCAAGGTCGCGCTTAACCGCAATATCCCCTACATCCGCATCTGCGACATGACGCATGGCCATCATCATGCTTCGCGCATCAGCGATGGGCAGTTCATGCATCGCAGGACCGTCTTGGCTGTTTAAGAACGTCAGAAAGGCTGCTGTGTCGGGGCGCACGAAATGGTCAAACATATTATCTCCACCGTTGGTTGCTTTTTGCGATGCTTATCGGTCGCACTCGCCTTCGTCTATCCGCAAAGCACAACTGCCCGTCGTGACAGTTTTCCTATTTTGGTTTCTGCGGAATAGCTGCATAGAGGCGGACAAATAGAACCTTGCAGGATCCTGAGTACATGGCCACCGCCGCGCGCACTGACGCACCCGATAACGCAGCTCACCTCCATAACTCTGAGGCCGTAGTTGTCCGCTTTGCGGGCGATTCCGGTGACGGGATGCAGCTGACAGGTGGGCAGTTCACCCTGTCGTCCGCACTGGCCGGCAATGATTTTGCGACATTCCCGGATTTTCCGGCTGAAATCCGCGCGCCATTGGGCACGTTGTTCGGGGTCTCCGCATTCCAGATCAACTTTGGGTCAACCGAAATTGAGACCGCAGGCGATGCGCCGGATGTTCTTGTCGCGATGAACCCGGCGGCGCTCAAGACTAACGTCAAGGATTTGAAGCCCGGCGGTCTCATCATCGCGGACAGCGGAGAGTTTACGGCGCGCAACCTCGCCAAGGCTGAATATGATGCGAACCCGCTTGAGGATGACAGCCTCGGCAAGTGGCAGCTCATTCAGTTCAATATCTCTCAGCTGACTTTGGATGCCGTTAAGCCGTTCGGGCTTGGCAATAAGGAAGCGCTGCGCTGCAAAAATATGTGGACGCTCGGTCTGTCGCTTTGGATGTTCGACCGGGACCGTCAGCCGATTATTGACTGGCTTAAAGACAAGTTCGCCAAGAACCCGGTACTGGCTGATGCGAACATTGCCGCGCTCAATGCCGGTCATGCTTATGGTGAAACGGCGGAAATCGGTCAGCCAGGCACAGTCGCAATTCCGCAGCGCCATGTGAGCGCAGCGCCTGTGGAGCCCGGTCTCTATCGCACCATCACAGGTGCGGACGCTGTCGCTTATGGACTTGTTGCGGGTTGTCAGCTGGCAGGCGTGAAGATGTTCTTCGGTGGATATCCGATCACGCCTGCGTCCTCCATTCTCCATGCTCTGTCGCGCCTCAAGGAATATGGCGTGATGACTTTCCAGGCGGAAGACGAGATTGCGGCCATCGCGTCGGCCATCGGCGCGTCTTATGCGGGCCAACTCGGTGTCACATCTTCGTCCGGCCCCGGCATTGCGCTTAAGACCGAGGCTATTGGCCTTGCTGTCATGACAGAGCTCCCGCTCGTGATCGTCAATTCGCAGCGCGGTGGCCCGTCAACCGGTCTACCGACCAAGACGGAACAGTCCGATCTCTATCAGGCCGTTTACGGTCGCAATGGTGATACGCCACTTCCCGTCATTGCCGCGCGATCCCCGAGCGACGCCTTTGATTGCGCGATTGAAGCTGTTCGCATCGCGACACAGTTTATGACACCCGTCATTCTGCTGACCGACGGCTATATCGCGAACGCGGCTGAGCCCTGGAAGGTGCCGGATATGAGCACTTACCAGCCCTTCCCGGTGACGTTCCTTGATCATGTGCCCGAAGGCGGGTTCAAGCCGTATAGCCGTGACAATAAGCTGGCGCGCCCATGGGTGAAGCCCGGCACGCCCGGCCTGCGTCACCGCATCGGCGGCATCGAAAAGCAGGTTGATACCGGCCACATCAACTACTCGCCGGAAAACCATCAGGCGATGACCGACCTTCGCAAGAACAAGGTTGATGGCGTTGCCGACCACATCCCCGATCAGGATGTTTGTTTGGGAACCGCTTCCGGCAAGCTAGCGTTGGTTGGTTGGGGATCGACCTACGGTCCCATCCATCAAGCTGTGCGCCGCGCCCGCGCCAAGGGCTTGGACGTCAGCCACATCCACCTGCGTCACATCTGGCCCATGCCGAAGAATTTGGGCGAGTTGCTCAAGAGCTATGACACGGTCATTGTGCCTGAGATGAACACGGGCCAGTTGAAGACCGTGCTGCGGGATCAGTATCTCGTTGACGCCAAGCCATTGAACAAGGTGTCGGGACAGCCGTTCCGCATCGCCGAAATTGAAGCCGCCATCGAGGAGGCACTGGGCTGACGCGGAAGCGTTGTTGCCCCGTAGAGGATAAGCCATGAACGACATGACCCCCATCAAGACGACCCCAAAAGACTGGGAAACCGATCAAGAAGTCCGCTGGTGCCCTGGCTGCGGTGACTATGCGATCTTGAAGGCAGTGCAACGCACCATGCCTGAAATCGGCGGCACGCCTGAGAACACGGTGTTCGTCTCCGGCATCGGCTGCTCGTCGCGCTTTCCTTATTACATGGAAACCTATGGCTTCCACACGATCCACGGCCGTGCGCCTGCCGTTGCAACGGGTGTGAAGCTCGCCAATCCGGACCTCGACGTCTGGGTGATCAGCGGCGATGGCGACGCGCTGTCGATTGGTGGCAACCACACGATGCACATGCTGCGTCGTAATCTCGATTGCCAGTTCCTGCTGTTCAACAATGAGATTTATGGCCTGACCAAGGGCCAGTACTCGCCGACCAGCCGTGAAGGCACGCGCTCTCCGTCCACGCCATTTGGCTCGGTCGACCACCCCACAAAGCCTTGCGCGTTCGCGCTGGGGGCAGGGGCCCGCTTTGTTGCTCGCGCGATCGACGTGTCGAAGCAATTGGTCGATGTTCTGAAGTCGGCGCATGCCCATAAGGGGACTTCTTTTGTAGAAATCTTCCAGAACTGCATCGTCTATAATGCAGATGTTTTTGCGGGCTTCACCGAAAAGGCGAACAGGGATCATCAGCTTTGGCTCGAAAATGGCAAGCCGATGCTGTTTGCAGGTGACGCGAAGGGCATTGCCCTTGATGTCGCATCGCTCAGCCTAAAAGTTGTGGATGTGGTCGATGGCAATTGGGAAGCGGCGGGCGTGCTCGTCCATGACGTCACCAACCGCACGGTCGCCCACATGCTTGTTGAAATGCCATTCGGCGAATTCCCGATGGCGCTCGGCGTTCTTTACGATGATCCGCGTCCGACCTTCGATTCTGCCGTTATTGAGCAAAATGCGGCGGTGGTTAAGGGCAAAACGCCTGACCTTCAGAAGTTGATCGCGACGGGCCAAACTTGGACAGTGGACGCCTGATTGAAACGAGAGGACGGGGCTTTGCGTGGATAATCTGACGCACAGTCTCGTCGGCGCGGTCCTTGGACAAGCGGGGCTGAAGCGCCTGTCAGGCCTTGGTCTACCGACGCTCATCATTGCGGCGAACATTCCGGATATTGATGCTGGATGCACGGTCTACGGGATTGAATCGCTCGCGATGCGGCGCGGCATCACGCATGGGCCGATTGCGATGCTGGTCCTGCCGGTTTTGTTGACAGGCGCAATGATGGCTTGGGATCGCTGGCAGGCGAAACGCGGGACGCGTGCCGCCGACCGGCCCGAAGTGAAGCCTCTAGCGCTCTTCCTGCTCGCCTTGATCGGCACGCTCAGCCATCCGGCGTTTGACTGGCTCAACAATTACGGCATCCGACTGCTCGAACCCTTCTCTCACCAATGGTTTTATGGCGATAGCATCTTCATCATCGATCTTTGGATGTGGCTGGGTCTCGGATCAGCCGTCTGGCTTTCACGCAAGCGGGAGAAAGCGAGGCGACCATCGTGGATGCGTCCGGCACAAGCGGCCATTGCGGCTGTGGCCGCAAGCGACGTCGTCATTCTCGCTCTCGGCACC
>JBBATT010000160.1:0-5775 GCA_040398605.1 Chakrabartia sp. | reverse complement strand
CTCCGGCGCGTTGTTGGTCCTCCGCCATCTCTCCGACGCGGCGGGCTTCCTCTGGCCCATCCCAGACCCCGATAACCTCAACTTTTTCGCCGGCATCCACTTCGGTCCACAAGGTTTTGCCAAGTCTGCCACCATTTTTGGCGATCAAGCCCGAAGCCGCACCCAAAATGTGCGGGGTGGATCGGTAATTCTGCTCCAGCTTGATAACGGCAGCACCCGGAAAATCTTTTTCAAACCGCAGGATGTTGGCAACTTCTGCACCGCGCCATGAATAAATGGATTGGTCATCATCGCCAACGACGCAAATGTTCTTGCACGCCTGGGCGAGCAGCCGAAGCCAGAGATATTGGCTGGCGTTAGTGTCCTGATATTCGTCGACGAGGATATATTTGAACCGCTGTTGATAGCTTTGCAGCACATCCCGGTGCGTCTTCAGGATGGTCAGCATGTGCAACAGAAGATCACCAAAGTCGCAGGCATTCAGGGCCTTTAACCGGTCCTGATAGAGGGTGTAGAGTTTTGCCCCCTGACCATCGGCAAAGCGTTGGCTTTCTCCAGCATCGACATCGGCGGGCATCAGCCCCTTATTCTTCCACTGGTCGATCAGCCCCGCCAGTTGGCGGGCTGGCCATCGCTTTTCGTCCAGTTCAGCCGCCGTCACGATTTGTTTTAAAAGACGTAGCTGATCATCAGTGTCCAGAATGGTGAAATTAGATTGTAAACCAACGAGTTCTGCGTGTCTTCTGAGCATTTTTGCGCAGATGGAATGGAAGGTGCCAAGCCAAGGCATGCCTTCGACGGCATCGCCGATGATGCGACCCACACGCTCCTTCATCTCGCGCGCGGCCTTATTGGTGAAGGTCACCGCGAGGATTTCGGATGGCCATGCGCGGCGCGTCGCGATGAGATGGGCCAGCCGTGCCGTTAGTGCAGCTGTTTTGCCTGTGCCTGCGCCCGCCAGCATGAGGACAGGTCCCTCGCTGGTGAGAACAGCCTCGCGCTGAGGTGCGTTCAAGCCACGGATATAGGCGGGTTCATCGGGATTTACAGGCAAAGTCATCGCGTGAACGATTAGGGAACATTCCTCCTGTCGGCAAGGGGTCCCAAATTGGGACATGGCATTCCAAAAACTCCATTTGACGGCCTGATCTATGTTTGATTAAAGAGATGTCACCAATGTGGCTGCGTCCATTTCCACATTGGAATTAAAGGGGTAATTTATGCGACTCGTTTCTTCTGTTCTGGTGTTTGGCGCGCTCAGCCTTGCAGCGCCTGCGTCTGCTGCTGTGGTTTTCTCGGATAATTTTGATGCCGAAGCTGGCGGTAATTCATCGCTGAACTATGCAAGCTTTGCCAATTTCTCAGTCATCGGCAATGTCGATGTCGTGAAGAGCGGCGACTATGGAATTACATGCAGTGGTTCGTGCGTCGATCTTGATGGATCATCCGGCCCAGGTCGGATCACCAGCCTGCAGTCCTTCGCTTTCTCGCTGGGCGACATCGTGCGCTACACGGTGACGCTCGGGGGCAACCAGCGCACTGCAGATTCTGATGGGTTTTTCCTTGGCTTTAGCTTCGGCGGGAACACGTCGTTGGTAGACTATGGTTATAATTTCGCCAATCTCGGCGGCAACGATCAAATCGTGTATTCCGGCACGACAACCGGCATTTCTACGTCGTTCGCTATTGCCGGTAACGAGAATTTCGGATCCTACTCGCTGTTCTTCAAAGCCGGCAACGCTGGCACACTGAATTTCTTCACCGGCACCGGCAGCGCCGACAATGTTGGCCCGCTCCTCGACAAGGTGACGCTGAGCATTACCAATGCTGCGGTGCCCGAACCGGCGGCTTGGGCCATGATGCTCGCGGGCTTTGGTCTTGTGGGTACGGCCATGCGTCGGCGCCAGAAAATGGCAGTCACTTTCGCCTAATCTTAGCGTCAGCGTTTTAGATTGGTAGCGGCCTCGGGGTAACCCGGGGCCGCTTTTAATTGTGATAAAGTTTTGCCTAGGCGCGAAAGGCTCGACACACACCGCGCAAACCGACAATGGCGATGGGATAACAAGCGGGGGGAGCGAATTGACCATGACCACACCAGCATCGCACAGACGTGTCTTGGCCGCGTCGCTTGTTGGGACGGCGGTCGAATTCTATGATTTTTACATTTACGCGACCGCCGCAGCACTTGTGTTTGGTCCACTCTTCTTCCCGTCAGAGGAACC
Source organism: Chakrabartia sp. (assembly GCA_040398605.1). Taxonomy (GTDB): domain Bacteria; phylum Pseudomonadota; class Alphaproteobacteria; order Sphingomonadales; family Sphingomonadaceae; genus Aquisediminimonas. The sequence continues at coordinate 3,553 of JBBATT010000160.1, read as the reverse complement.
CGGGCTGCAATTGCTCGCGAGTTACGCCAGCTTTTCCGTCGCCTTCTTCGCCCGACCTCTCGGCGCGATCGCGTTCGGCCATTTCGGGGACCGGATCGGGCGTAAGTCCACGCTCGTTACCTCGCTCCTCATCATGGGGTTGTCGACGTTCCTCATCGCCTTTCTGCCGACCCATGCCGTCATTGGCTGGTGGGCGCCGGTTCTGCTTTGCCTATTGCGTTTTGGGCAAGGTTTTGGCCTTGGCGGAGAATGGGGCGGGGCGGCGCTTTTGGCTGTCGAGAACGCGCCACCGGGCAAAGCCGCGCGTTACGGCATGTTCCCGCAACTGGGCGCGCCTGTCGGGTTTATCGCGTCCAATGGCTTGTTCCTGCTGCTCGGCCTGTTCCTGTCGGGAGATGATTTCAAGGAATGGGGCTGGCGTATTCCCTTCCTCGGCAGCGCGCTTTTGGTCGGGATCGGGCTTTGGGTTCGTTTGAAGCTGACAGAGACGCCCGCCTTTGCCGCCGCCTTGGCCGAAGCGCCACCGCCCAAGGTGCCCTTTGGTGAGTTGATGCGCGGGCACTGGCGCGAAGTTCTGGGTGGCACATTCGCTGCGGTTGCGTGCTTCGCGATCTTCTACCTCGCGACGGCCTTTGCGCTTGGCTATGGCACGACCAAATTGGGCATGGCGCGAGAAGCCTTTTTGGGCCTCCAGCTGTTCGCCATCCTGTTTCTGGCCGCGGGCATTATTGTCTCTGGCTTTGCGTCAGACCGGTTTGGCGCGGGCAACGTTCTGATGGCGGGATGTGGCCTTACGATGCTGGTCGCGCTCACCATCGTGCCGACCTTGGGCAGCGGGGAGCCACCGCTTGTTGCAACCTTCCTGTCGATGGCATTGTTCGCTATGGGCCTGACCTATGGCCCGCTCGGTGCATGGTTGCCCAGCCTGTTCCCGGCGCGGGTGCGCTATTCCGGTGCATCGGTGGCGTTTAACATGGCAGGTATCTTGGGCGGCGGATTGGCGCCGCTGATTGCCCAGCGTCTGTCGGATAGCGCGGGTCTCGGCGCGGTTGGCGCCTATCTCGCGCTATGCTCGGGACTTAGTTTGGTTGGTCTGCTGGCACTGCGCGTAAAAGGGTGATCCGCGCTTTTCCATAGTCGCGCTGGACGTCCACCACGAAACCGGCGACGTCAATCGTCTCCTTGCGCGACGTTTCGATGCTGACAAGGGTGGCCGGGCCAATCCAGCCCAAGCGCCCCAACTTGTCGAGCGCAACCGATCCAGCGCCGCTCTCATAGGGTGGGTCCATCATGACCAAGTCCAATGGCGCGCGGGCAGGTGGCAAGGCGAGGACAGAACCCTGACGGATTTCAGCGCCTGCGGCGCCAAGCTTTGCAATGTTAGTTTTGAGCGCATCAACAGCCGCGCGGTCCTGCTCCACAAAGATGCAACTCCCAGCACCTCTGGAGAGTGCCTCCAACCCGAGCGCGCCGGAACCCGCGAACAGGTCAGCCACGCTGAGGCCTTCAAAGCTGCCAAAGCGGCTGACGAGCATAGAGAATAGCGCCTCCCGCGTCCGATCTGCGGTCGGGCGGGTCGCGTCTCCCTTGGGCGCGACCAAGGGACGGCCGCGCCAGTTTCCGGCAATGATCCTCATGGACGACGCGGTGGCCGCGAATGTTGCCGTTTGGCAGAGGCAGGCGAGGAGGGCGTGCGCCGCGGGGAAGAAGGGCCAGCAGAAGCATCTCTCTCCGGCGCGCGTTCCTTGGGTCCACCCTGTTTGGCCAGCGACTGGCGAAACATGAACAACTGGTTGCGGTCAATCTCCGCAACTTCACCCTTTTCTAGGTCACCAAGACCGAAGGGGCCATAGCTCGTGCGGATCAGGCGGGAGACGCGCAGGCCCAGATGCTCCAGAACACGCCGCACTTCACGGTTTTTGCCTTCGGTCAGGCGCATTTCAACCCAGGTGTTGGCGCCCGTCCGCCGTTCCAGATTGGCGTCGATCGAGCCGTAGCGGACGCCGTCAATCTCAATGCCGTGGATCAGCTCTTCCAACTGTGCTTGGCTCACATTGCCGTAAGCGCGGGCACGGTAGGAGCGGACGACGCCTGTCGAGGGGAGTTCCAACTGGCGCTTCAACTCGCCATCTGTGGTCAGCAGCAACAGCCCTTCAGTGTTGAGATCGAGCCGCCCGACAGGCACCACGCGCGGCAGGCCCTTGGGGAGAACGTCATAAATTGTACGACGACCCTGCGGATCACGTTCCGCGGTCAGAACACCTGATGGCTTGTGGAAGCAAAACAGCTTGGCGGCTTTGGGCGGCGCCACGGGCTTTCCGTCGACGGTCACACCTGTAAGGCTGGTCAGAATGGTGGCAGGTGTTTCAATCGGCACGCCATCAATTGCGATGCGGCGATCTTCGATCATGCGTTCAATTTCGCGGCGCGAGGCAATGCCAGCTCGGGCCAATAGCTTGGCGATGCGCTGCGGTTCGTTCATACTCATGGCGGGGCCAGTAGCGGAATTGGCGAGCGATGTCTTTAGCGGAGAAGCCGCGCCTCAATCTCGTCATGGAAACGGCGAATGCCGGTCTCCAGCGTGCCAAGGGTAAGGTGATCGATGGCGCCGGAGGACAGGCCTACCTGACCCAAAGCCGCGGCACGGAAATCTTCGCCCGCAAACACACCACCATCCAGCAGATCCCAACTGCGCTGCCAGTGTGACATCGCTTTTTCGGTCTTGGGCTCCTCAGGGATCAGCATGAAGTCTTCCACCAGAGTGCGGTCCACCGATTGGGGCATCAGCACCATCAGGTTCACATAATCGGGGCTGACAATCATGATAGTACCCGGGAAAAGCTGGTAGGCGAAGGTGACGGCAGCACGCAGTTGCGTCCAGTCGCCTAGGTCCATCGTCGCAAGATCAGCGGCGCGCCCAACGGCAGAGCGCTGATGCGGGCCAATGCAGTCCCCCGACGTCACACCATCCTTGAAGAATGGTCCGATTGTCGACGCATGGAGGCGCGAGACGTGATAGCTTTCCAGAAACGCATCCATGATGAGCTTCCAGTTGGAGGCGACGTCATGTGTCTTCCGGTTGAAAAGATGCAGGTCGCGCATCCCAAAGGCGTCGAAATCTGCGCCAAGAGCATCGGCTTCACTAAAATCTGTGTCCTCGCCCGGCGCAAACCAGATGAGGCCGCCGGCTTCGCGGCTCTGCAGTTCTTTGAGGCCGTGGGACGCTTTGTCGAAGCCGGGGAAGGTTTCAGGGCGTGGCAAGCCGATCAGCGCGCCGTCCATCGCATATGTCCAGGCGTGATAGGGGCAGACCATGCGGCCTGCACAGACACTCTCCTTGCCCTCGACCAGTCGGGTGCCTCTATGGCGACACACGTTCAGGAAAACATGCGCCTTTCCGTCTTTGTCGCGCGTGATCAGGAGCGGCCTGCCAAAGCCGTCATGCGGCACGGCCATATTGGGTTCCGGCACCAGCGCTGATGGGGCGATCACCTGCGGCAGCCGCTCAAAGAGCGCGGCCTTTTCCTGCGCAAACCAGTCTTGGTCTGTATAG
>JBBATT010000159.1:0-5795 GCA_040398605.1 Chakrabartia sp. | reverse complement strand
GACCCGCGCAAGTGGATGATCCGCCCATTGGCAAAGGACATGCGGACCCCGTCCAGATCGTCGATATCCGTCAGGACGGCGCCTGCGATGCCTTCAAAGCTCCCGCCAAGCCGGGCCGTGCGCGCGTCCGCCCCGCCCTCCTTCATCCATTCAAAGAGCGCATCCCGCCGCGCAGGTGCAAAATCGGCCAACCGGTCACTAAAGGTCGTGCGGGACGGCAAGTCCGCCACAAGGTCCGCCAAACGCCCGGGACGCGCCGCTGCAAGAGCCGCGACAATCGGGAGGACCGCATCACGGGTCGGCAAGGCGCTGAGGGGCTGGCCCGCGTGCGTCACATCGCTGGCCAGCAGGAAGCCGCCATTGGCTTCATAGCCGCCGACAACGCCTTCTTTTGCGGCCAGCGCCGCCGCCATGGCCGCGATGACATAGGGAGACCCGATTCGCGTGCGATGTACCGCCCCAAAGGCCCCGCATTTTTCGACGAGCGTGTTGCTGGATACAGGCGTGACGATGCTTTGCGCGCCTACGGCTTGGGCACAGAGCACCCCCAAAACGTCCCCGCGCAGCCATTCTCCCTCATGGTCGGCGAGTAACGGCCGGTCACTGTCGCCATCGGTGGAGGCGATGGCATCCAGCCGGTGTTCGGCGGCCCAGCGGCGCGCCAGATCAATATCCTCAGCGCGCACGGCCTCGGTATCAACGGGAATGAACGCCTCTGACCGGCCAAGCACGACCACATCAGCGCCCATCGATTCGAGAATATCGACAAGGATGTCCCGGCCAACTGCTGAATGTTGGTAGACACCCAACCGCAGGCCGTGGAGCACCGAAGCTCCAAAAAAGTCGACATACCGGGCGACGTAAGCGGGCCCGACATCGATCGCTTTGGGCAAGGCAGGGCGTGCAATGAACATGCCCTCCTCACTCCAGCCCTCGTCAACGGCGCTAACCGTCTGCCGCAAGATGCCGGGTTCATCGTCCTTCAGAATCTCGCCATCGGGTCGGTAGAACTTGATGCCATTGCGATCGTCAGGGATGTGGCTGCCCGTGACCATCAGGGAGGGCACCCCTTCACCAAAGGCCCATAGGGCCAGCGCAGGTGTCGGGACCAAGCCGCAATAGACAGGTTCCCCGCCAAGATCGCGGATCGCCTGTGCGCATGCTGCAAGGATACGCGGTGTGCTGGGACGCAAATCGCCCGCGAGCGCCACCCGGCCACCAGCGGGCCAGGTCCCGCATTCCGCCATGAACTTCAGGAAGCCGGTGGTGGTGGCGTGGCACACATAGTCCGTCATCGCGCTAACAAGCCCGCGTGCGCCGCTGGTGCCAAAGGCAACGCCGCTTTGATCCATAACGTCTGCAACGCAGGGCGTACTACCGGTCATATTGGGTGTCCGAGTTATGAAGGGAAGACATCAGCAGGGTTGGGCGATCAGGGTCCGGCCGCTTGGCGGAAAGGCAACGCCGTCCAGCGCATCTACATATCCGCATTGCCCCGGCCCGATGCTTTGGTCGCCAAAGCTAATGCCGCAGTCCACCGGCAGAACGAGCAGCCCGCCATCGTAACGGGCAAGCGTGGAGGCATCCGGCCCTCCATCAAGACAGTCGAGCCGAAAATGGGGGCCCTCGACCAGAGCGGCCCCGCCCGCTGGCGAGAGACGTTTGTGTAAGCCTGCCGGGTAAGGCGCACCAATTGCAACCGACATGCCCTCTTCCACATGCAGTTCGCGGGGTCGGCCATAATCGTAAAGGCGGTAGGTGATGTCCGAATTCTGCTGCACTTCGATCACCGTGATGCCCGCGCCAATGGCGTGGACCGTGTTGGCCGGGATATAAAAGAAATCGCCTGCCACAGCAGGATGCCAGTCGAGCAGATCTTCGATGGATCCATCAAGTGCGGCGCGGCGCAGGGCGCCTGCGTCCACGGGTGCCTTAAATCCAATGGCCAGTTGCGCGCCCGGTTCTGCATCCAAAACCAGCCAGCACTCTTCCTTGCCTTGCCGCCCAAGCCCCAGCGCCTGCGTTTGTGCATCGGAAGGGTGGCATTGGACCGACAGTTTTTCGGTCGTGAAAATATATTTGACCAGCAGCGCATCCAGCGCGGGCGGGGGTTCAAACCAGATCTCACCAATTGGTTCTGCCGAAGGATTGGCGAACGGTGATGGTAGATCACGTCGTCCCCAAGGCTTGGCCACAAGCCGGGCGTCGAGCAGGGTCACAATTAGAACGGGGCTCCCTTTGGTCGCCAATTAAAGCCATATTGGCAGAATTACCTGTCCTTAATGGCTCTTTTTGTCAATTTAAGTTCGCGGGATTTGGCACCTCGCGTCGCCAAGACCGGCGGGGGCGTCGCCGCTCCCCGATTGTTCATGCCGCGCCAATGTCGTAACGGAGGAGGAGTTAACGAGGAGTTGCTTTGCGTGAAGCTGTCGTACGATGCCATTTGGCAGGACATTTTGGCCATGTTGAAGGCTCACGCCGATATCATTCTGGTGATCGCCGGCGCCTTCATGTTCCTGCCGACGCTCGCGCAGGCGATCTATCTGGCACCGCCGCAAATCGACGGAATCGACCAGAAATCGATGCAAAGCCTTGCGCTTTATTATGAGGCGAACATCGTCCCGCTGCTCGCGTTGCGGCTCGTCACGCTGCTAGGCGCGGGCACCTTGCTCTCGCTGCTGCTCCACCCTTCCCGCCCGACGGTTGGCAGCGCAATCGCCGCGTCAGTGCGGATGCTGCCCAGCCTGTTCTTCGTTTCGCTGGTGGAACAGCTGATGATGCTCGGCGGCCTCCTGCTGTTCATCGTCCCCGGCCTTTACGTGATTGCGCGAACCGCAATCTCAGACGCCGCTGTGATGGCCGAAGATATGCGCAATCCGTTGCGCGCGATCAGCCGTAGTTTTGATCTGACACGCGGGCTCGGTTGGCAGGTCTTCGGGCTGGTCGCGATTCTGGCGGTTGTCACCTGGATCACGACGTCGGCGTTGGTCGCCATTATCGGGATACCGACCCAGTTCTTGCTGCCAGAGGGTGGCGCGCTGATCGCACGCAATATTCTGTCCGCGATCACACCGACGGCCTCGATGCTCATCTTTGTGCTGTTATCAGCGAGTTTTTATCGCGCGCTCTCAGCAGCCAGAAGCGGGATCTGAGGCGCCGCCTCTTTTGGCAGGATGCCAAGGAGACGCGGATCAGGAAAGGTTTCGACTGCGCGCGCATAGGGCACAAAGCCGGACCTGATGTAAAAGCCCAGAGCTGTTGGCCCGTCGAGCGTGCACGTGTGTACCCAGACGCGCTCCACACCGGGCCGCCAAGCCGCCGCCATAGCCTGCGCCATCAGCCAGCGGCCATAGCCCTTACCATTGAGTTCCGGCACGAGGCCAAAAAAGGCGATCTCGCACGCTGCATCTGTGCGGAAATCGAGTTCAAGGATGCCGACCTCAATTCCGGCACGGTCACACACCGCCCAGATCGTCACGGCCTCATCCTGAATGATGGCCGTCAACTCGGCGTCCGTCATCACAAGCCGGGAGAACCAGAGCCAAGGGCTCCCCACGCGTTCAAAAAGCGCGCGATATTTGGCGGGCGTCGGCGCCTTCCACGGGACCAGCGACAAGGGCGCCGGAGTGAGCGGCGCTGGCCGCGGCCGTGTGCGCATTTCCAGCGAGGTGACGATGGTCGCCACCTCACCGGCGGGAACAGCCTTCAGGCCCATGTTGCTTCGGGCGGTAGGCTCATCAAGATGGCGTCAATATTGCCGCCGGTCTTAAGGCCAAAGAGTGTCCCGCGATCATAAACGAGGTTGAATTCGGCATAGCGGCCCCGCCAGGCGAGCTGCTGCTGCTTTTCGGCGTCGGAGAAAGGTTGGTTCATCCGTCGCCGCACGAGCTTCGGGTAGACGTCCAAAAACGCCTCCCCCACATCGCGGGTGAAGGCGAAATTCTCTTCAAACGCGCCTTCCAGATGATCGTAGAAAATCCCGCCGACACCGCGATGCACGCCGCGATGCGGGATCCAGAAATAATCGTCCGCCCATTTTTTGAAGCGGTCGTAATAATCCTCCCCATGCGCATCGCAGGTCGATTTCAGTCGGGCATGGAAGTCCGCTGTGTCCTCTTCATACGGGATAGGCGGATTGAGGTCCGCCCCGCCGCCCAGCCAGCGCTTTTGCGTCACAAGGAAACGCGTGTTCATGTGAACGGCAGGCGCATGCGGGTTGGCCATGTGGGCCACTAGGCTGATGCCGGTGGCAAAGAAGTTCGGATCGTCCCCGGCACCATGGATGGTCTTGGAAAACTCTTCAGAAAAGGCGCCGCCGACGGTGGACACGTTGACGCCCACCTTTTCAAAGACCTTGCCCTTCATGACGCCGCGGACACCGCCGCCACCCTTGGCTTCGGGATCATCATCGCGGTTCCAGCCGGTATAGTCGAACGATGCGTCGCTTCCGGCCTCGCGCTCAATCGATTCAAATTCCGCACAAATGCGGTCGCGCAGCGCCTCAAACCAGGATCGGGCGGCGGATTGCTCGGTATCGAGCGCAAAAGGGACGTTAGGTCTGTTCATGGCGGCTGCTTTAGAAGTGCAATAGAGCGATGCCAAGCCGATCAAGCGGACGGCAACTGCCCTGTCTGGCGCAACGCCTCAAACACGGCGATGCCCGTTGCGACAGAAATGTTGAAGGAGCGCAGTCCGGGGGCCATGGGGATTCGGATGGCGGCATCACAGATGGCGCGGACATCGTCTGGCACGCCTGCGCTTTCCTTGCCCATCAGTAGCGTGTCTTCAGGCTGAAAGGCGAAATCACCCAGCAGCGTTTCCGCCTTGCTGGACATCAGGATGAGACGGCCGGGTTTGGCCTGCTGAAATGTTGGCCAGTCGGCATGGCGCGCGAGATCTACCCGTTCTGCATAATCCATGCCGGACCGCTTCAACTTCTTATCGGAAAAGGGAAAGCCGCAAGGGTCGATGATATCGACAGCGACATCCATGCAGGCCGCGAGGCGCAAGATTGCACCAACGTTACCTGCGATTTCGGGTTCGTAAAGTGCAATGCGCATCGCAATCCGATAAGCGATCCACATAGCCCCCGGCAAGCGGCTTGGATTTCGTATTTGCAACTGCCGGGAACATCGCTATCAGGCCCGCAAATCTTACGGTTCCGGGGGTCGGTGTCCTGATTTTCCGCGGGTTCCATAATAGAACAGTGGGATTGTAAGGTCGAAGTCGAATCAGGGATAAATGGAAAGCATGGCAAGTTTGATGGAAGACAGCGCAACCGCTGGCGAAGAACAGGGCGGCGTCCGCCGTCGTGATTTCATTAACGTCGCAGCGGCAAGTTTCGCAGGCGTAGGCGCGGTTTCGATCGTCCTGCCGCTCATCAACCAGATGAACCCGTCGGCAGACGTGCTCGCTGAAGCGTCGACTGAGGTTGACCTGACGGCGATCCAGCCGGGCCAGGCCATCAAAACGATATTCCGCAAACAGCCGCTGTTCGTGCGGCATTTGACGCCTGCCGAAGTGGCTGACGCTGAAAAGGCGCCGCTGTCGGACATGCGGGACCCACAAACGCTGGAAGAGCGCACCAAGGCGGGCAAGACCCAGTGGCTGGTCACAATGGGTGTCTGCACCCATTTGGGCTGTGTGCCGCTTGGCGCTGCGGAAGGTGAAGTGAAGGGTGAGTTTGGGCGCTATTTCTGCCCTTGCCACGGCTCATCCTACGACCCCGCCGCGCGCATCCGCAAAGGTCCGGCGCCACGAAATCTCGAGGTGCCGCCCTACGAGTTCACTTCTGA